>JAHQWF010000097.1 GCA_029856055.1 Candidatus Njordarchaeota archaeon
GCCTTTACTTCTTTCGGATATCTAGTTACTATTAATGGTTTATTATAACGACGCATAAGGGTTTTCTCTTCTACTGTACGAAGGTCTTTACCCCATTTGATCTTTACACCATCTTTCTTTAGCACCTCTATGGCTTCTGTGTAAGTTATTTTCGGGAACGGAGGTTTTATTTTAAGAAGATCTTTTGGGTCTCTACTTAAAAATTTTAATTCTTTATTAAGGTAGCAAGGGTGTTAATTATTGCCACATACAACGAATCATGATAGGAGGATATGGGAGCACCCCATTCTTGAATTTAAGCGGGGTAAAGAAGTCACATTTTATTTTGAAGGAAAACTGATAAAAGGTTATGAAAACGAAACAATAGCTGTTGCTCTTTACGCAAACGGCATTGATATTTTTTCTTGGAATGAGGTAGGTCGTCCTAGAGGAGCTTTCTGCATGATTGGTAAGTGTAGTTCTTGTTTCATGGTGGTAGATGGGATACCTAATGTCAGGACTTGTAGAGAACCCGTTAGAGATGGATTAGTTGTGCAAAGGCAGAGAGGATTACCGAGAGTTCCAGATAAACATGTTACTTTAGAATACTCAAATGAAAAAGTGATTAATACAGATGTACTGGTTATTGGTGGCGGTCCAGCCGGAATGGCAGCGGCATTGAAAGCAGCTGAATATGGATTGAATGTTGTTTTGGTCGAGGATCACTATAAGCTAGGCGGTCAATTAGTGAAACAAACACATAAATTCTTTGGTTCTAAGGACTTGTTTGGCGGTTTAAGGGGGTTCCAGATAGCAGAAATATTTACTAAAGAGCTAGAAAAACATGAAAACATAACGATATTAACTGAGACAATTGCTTATGGCATCTTCAGGGATATGTGGGTAGGATTAGCTTCTAGAAAAGATGATACTATATACCGAGTTAAGGCAAAGAACATTATTATAACTACTGGTGCATACGAGAATTACCTTGCTTTTTCTGGAAACGATTTACCAGGTGTCATGGGTGCTGGAGGTGCTCAAACAATTATGAATGAGTATGGAGTTAGGCCAGGTGATAAGGTACTAGTGGTAGGTGCTGGTAACGTGGGGTTAATAGTTGCATATCAATTACTACAAGCTGGCGCTAAAGTAGAAGCTATAGTTGAGATAATGCCTCAGATAGGTGGATGGTTTGTGCATGCTTCTAAAGTTAGGAGATATGGTGTACCTATATTGACTAGACATACAATTAAAGAGGTGAAAGGCAAGGAAAAAGTTAAGTCTGTAGTCATAGTTAAGGTAGATGAGAAATATCAACCTATACCTGGAAGCGAAAGAGAGATAAAATGCGATTTAGTATTACTATCAATTGGATTAACGCCAGATGTTACTCTTCTTTCTCAAGCCGGTGTGAAAATGGCTTGGGTTCCAGAACTCGGCGGATTAGTGGCTTATAGATCAAAGTACCAGGAAACAACTGTACCTGGTGTCTATGTAGCTGGTGATGTTTCGGGTATAGAGGAAGCTACTACAGCGATTCTTGAGGGTTGGATAGCTGGGTTATCAGCTGTTATCAGAACTAAGGGGGAAATTGATAAGGCTTTAGAGGAAAGAGAAAAACACGTCAAATTCCTTGAGGAATACAGAAAGTCGCCTCTATTATCGAAAAGTAGAGAGGGCATAAAAAAAGTATTGATATAATAGGTGTTTATTATGGGTAAGGAAATCCCTGAATTTAGAGTAAATGGTGTTATTACTGATAAGAAGTTATTTGAATTAAATCTAATGCCGCCTGATGAGAGATTGAAGAAAGGGCCGGTTGTTATAATGGAGTGTCCTGAAGAGATCCCCTGTAATATATGTGTTAGCGCATGCCCATTTAATGCGATACAAATGAAAACTATATATACACTACCAGTTGTTGATTGGGACAAGTGCATTGGCTGTGGTGTATGCGTATCTCTCTGTCCAGGTCTAGCTATCTTTGCGGTAGATTTATCTAAAGAAGATGCTGCGTATGTTACGGTTCCTCATGAGTTCTTACCAGTTCCTAAGAAGGGTGATGAGGTAACAATTTTATCTAGGGAGGGCAAGCCCTTAGGTAAAGCTAAAGTGGTAAAGGTTTGGGAGAGAAACATGACGTATATTGTTACTGTGGAAGTTCCTAAAAATTTAGCTCTGGAGGTGCGTGCTATATGGATGGAGAAGAAATGAAGAATCCAGTTATTATTTGTAGATGTGAAAATGTTACTTTAGATGAAATCGAGAAAGCTATTGAAGAGGGGTTCACTGACCTAGAATCTCTGAAAAGAAAACTTAGGATTGGTATGGGTCCTTGCCAGGGAAGAACATGTATACCAGTTCTAGTGAGAATTCTTTCAAGGAAGCTAAGAAAGAGCCCTGAAGAATTACTAATACCTAAATCTAGACCACCAATAGTGCCATTACCAATGAAAATGTTTCTTGTAAGGAGGGAGGAGAAAGTTGAAGGCTAATATATTGATAATAGGTGGGGGTTCTACAGGACTATTCACAGCTTATTTCTTGGCAAAATCAGGCGTACAAGACGCGGTTTTAATAGAAAAGGGCTATCTAGGCAGTGGCTCTACATTCAGATGTGCTACGGGCATAAGAGCTTCATTCACTACGGAAGAACATGTTGTGTTACAAAAACATAGTATAGAATTATGGAAGAATCTTTCAGAGCAACTGGGATTCTATTATTTGCGAGGTGGCTATGTCTGGTTATTTAGGGATGAGAAAACTCTAGAGATGTTTAAACAGCTAAGTAAATTACATAACAGCTTTGGTGTAAATACAAGAATTATTACTCCAGAAGAAATAAAAGAACTTGTACCTAAAATTAACGTCGAGGGCGTTATAGGTGGTTTATTCGATCCTATAGCTGGTAAAGCAGATCCATTCGGGACTATTTACGCCTTAGCTAAAGCCAGTAAGGAAATGGGAGTAAAGATTTATACTGGTGTTAAAGCGAATAGATTGCTGGTTGAAGGAAGTAAGGTTAAGGGAGTTGAGACATCAATAGGTAAGATAGAAGCACCTAAAATACTGGTTGCTGCAGGGTATGGGACAAAAGAGTTATTAAAAACAATAAATATAGATTTCCCGGTCGAAAACTATCCACATCATTCAATAATCACAGAGAAATACGTGGAGACATTCAAACCACTAGTTATAGATTGGTCTTCTAGCACTTATATAGTTCAAACAAATGCTGGAGGATTTCTGATGGGCACAGAGATCAAAGAGAAACCAGATACCCCCTTAACAACTAGAATTGATTTCTTTGAGGAAATAGTTAAGTCAGCCTTGCAGTTATTCCCGTGGATGAAGGAATTAAGGATATTGAGGTATTGGACAGGATACTATGTCGTTAGTCCAGACAGTCACCCCATTTTAGGCCCTATAGAGGATTACGAAGGACTTTATGTAGCTGCTGGTTACAGCGGACATGGATTCATGATGGGTCCCATAGTAGGTGAATTGTTAAGTGAATGGATGATAAAGGATAAGGTATCTATTCCTCAGGCCGAAAGATTAACTATAGAGCGGATAAGAGAAGGAAAGTTGATTCATGAGAAAGCAGTAATTGGATAGATAACATTTCGTATTTTATTATTTCTTTTTCATCTAAATTTTTATTTAGAAGTTGATATAATATGGGCATCAGTAAAGAGGCATCAGTGTACTCAACAATAAAGAATTTTCCTATTATTTTCTCCTTAACATTAAGTAGTTTCATAGGCCCTTTCGGTGGTTCATTAATAATTCCTGTTATGAAAGAAATTAGTATCGACTTTAAAGTTGAAGAAGTCCTTGTTGGATGGTCTATCGCGCTTTATATGATACCTTTTAGCTTTTTCCAATTATTCTCGGGCTATATATCTGACAAATATGACAGAAAGAAAATACTTATCTACGGATCCATCTTTTATGTATTAGGCGCTTTATTCTCATACTACTCCACTAACTTCACGTATTTCATCCTTAGCAGAGTTATTCAGGGAATAGGATCCGCTTTAATGTCGCCAACTACAATGGCATTAGTAGGCGATTTCTACTCAAGAAACATAAGAGGCAAAATAATGGGTTTGTTGACCGCGGGGATATCCTTAGGAAGTATAATGGGGGCGATATTAGGTGGTTATCTAGGTTTAATTAACTGGAGAATGATCTTTATCGCAATGATAGTTATAGGTATAATTTTGATAGTATTAATAGCTATGGTGATATATGATCCCAGGAAAAAGGAGTATAGACAGCCTAGGAGATTTATAAAAACTTATTTAGAGGTATTAAGAGATAAATTAGTTATTATTATAGGTATTAGTGGGGCAATAGTATTCTTTACTAGATGGAGCTTAAACACATTTCTTTCATATGTTGTTAGAGATACACCATATAATCTTTCACCAGATGTATGGGGTAATATAGTTAGTTTATCTGGTTGGGGAAGTTTAGTATCTAGCTTCATAGCTGGATATTTAACTGATAGATTCGGTAGAAAAGTAATTATAGAGCTAGGGTTCATATTCTTACTGATTGTCAACATATTATTTCTAACAAGCTTCTGGTTTAATTATCTGCCTTACATATATTTCGCCCTAGGTATATCTACAAATCTTGTTTTCACAGCATTAGGAACGCTAGTAATAGATATAAGGGGAGATCTAAGAGCTACAGCAAGCTCGATTTACGGCTCAATAAGATTTCTAGGATATGCTCTGGGGCCTGTAATACCGATACCATTATACAGCCATTATGGATTAGTGGGCGTAATAATGTTGAATCTGATCTTGTTGTTAATAATAACTATTTATTGGAATTTAATTAAAAAATAATATATCAATAATTTCGTAAAAAGTAAGAAAATATTTCCAATAATAAATTACTGAAAGTAAAAAAAGTATAGTATAACGCCTTTAAGTTATTCTTTATAAAATAATTATCTATATCAGTATAAGTTGTATTAATACTCACCTTAAAAATTAAAAAATACGTATTAAATAATGCTAAAATAGTTTGGAGAGGTATCTCCTTTTGAACCTTTATGTGCTAAAGAAAAAGGATATAGATAGGTTTTTGAGCAGTATAATGAGTAAATATGAGTTATTTGGACTTGTAAAAAAGAATGGTTCATTAATTCTAGATAATATAAATAAATTAGACGATATTATCCTTGACTTCAAAGGCCATACTTCTATACCTTTAAAGAAGTTGTTTATTCCTCCTAAAGAAGTTCTGTTTGAATACAAGATTCATAACGATGGTAATGTGGAGTTATTAGATAAGTTGAATGAGATCAGAGATACCAAGAGGGTTATAGTTGGTGTGAGGGCTTGTGATTTAAAAGGACTTGAAATACTAGATAGAGTTTTTCTAGGGGAGTTCCATGATCCATACTATAAGGCTAGGAGGGAAAATACGATCATAATTGCTCTTGTCTGCACAGATATTGATGAGTATTGTTTTTGTTACTATACTAGGAGCGGTCCTGATATCGTTAGTGGATATGATTTATCCTTGATGGAAATCGGTGATCATTATCTTGTCAGTGTTGGTAGCGAAAAAGGTAGAAGTTTAATTAGAGATAATCAAGATTTATTTAAGGAGGCGGGTCAAGAAGAAATAAGAAAGAAGAATGAAATTGTAGAGAATGTGATAGAGAAGATTGTAAGAAACATGGAATTACCTTTCTTTGACAATGTTTATGATGAATTAGTTAAGAATTTTAACTCAGATAAGTGGAAAGAGATAAGTTCCCTATGTCTTTCATGCGGTAAATGCAATTTTGTATGCCCTACATGTCATTGTTTTGATGTATATGATGAGTTTGATCCAGTAGATAAGGTTGGTAGAAGAGTTAGAGTTTGGGACTCATGTCATTTTCTTAGTTTTACTAGGGTTGCTAGTGGCGAGATATTTAGGAAGGAAAGGGAGTCAAGGATTAAACAGAGGGTGTATCATAAGATTGTTTACTCGGTTAATGAGATAGGTGAAATATCTTGCACTGGATGTGGCAGATGTATAAGTGTCTGCCCTGTAGGAATAGATATTAGGAAAATAGTAAGCGATCTATCGGGGTGAGGAGGGTGGACAATCCTTTTATTCCTCGTCTAGCTAGGATTATTGACATTAGAGATGAGACACCAGATACTAAAACTTTCAAGGTATCTTTTATTAATCATCAAGATTTCTCTATTGTGCCTGGGCAGTTCATGGAATTGACAGTTTTTGGTTATGGAGAAGCGCCGTTTTCTATATCTGCTTTCGATTCAAAAACAATAGAATTAACGATAAGGAGGATGGGTACAGTAACTACAGCTCTTTTTAAACTAGGTGTAGGAGGCATTATTGGTCTTAGAGGTCCCCTAGGTAATGGTTGGCCATTAGATAAGTTAAATAATAGAAACATTCTTATTGTGGCTGGTGGGATTGGTTTGGCTCCATTAAGACCATTAATTCATTATATTATTGATCATAGAAGTAATTTTGGTGATGTGATATTATTCTATGGTGCTAGAACACCTAGTGATTTATTATACAAGGGGGAGTTAATGGAATGGGATAAGCACATAAATGTATATTTAACTGTGGATCGTGGGGATGAATCATGGACAGGTAGGGTTGGAGTAGTCACCATTCTTTTTGATGAAATAAAGGTATCGCCTGAAAACACTATAGCTTTGCAGTGTGGGCCATCAATAATGATGCATTTTGTTACTAAAAAACTTAGAGAAATTGGCTTCAATGATGATCAAATCTATCTTTCCTTAGAGAGGTTGATGAAGTGCGGAATGGGGATGTGTGGTAAGTGTACTATAAGCGGTACTTATGTTTGCTTAAATGGCCCAGTCTTTTGTTGTAGCGAAATAAAAGGATTTGTAGAAAAAATACCTGAGATAGGGTGATGAGCGAATGAGTTTAATTGATTCAAAACCAAAAGTAGGGATATTCAATTTATCTTCCTGTGAAGGATGCATCGTTCAAATATTGAACCTAGGGGATAAATTATTGAGATTATTTGAACTGATTGAGATAGTAGATTCAAGGGTCTTAGGAATAAAAAAGGACTATGATTATCTCGATCTCGCTATCATCGAAGGTTGCGTGATGAGCGAGGAGGAAAAAGAGAAACTTGTCGAGATCAGGAATAGGAGTAAGGTATTAATTGCTTTGGGAGATTGCGCAGTGTCCGCTAACAAGAATTTTATGAAAGACATCGTTAACAGTCCGGTGGAAGCTAAATCTTTAAGGCAAATAGTTAAGGTGGACTATGAAATCCCTGGATGCCCAATAAATAGCGATGAATTCTACGATAAGGTAATAGAAATTGTAATGGGTAAAAAAGTCATAGATAGATCTATAACGGTTTGCTCTGAATGTATCTTATTTGAAAATGATTGCTTGCTAGACAAGGGACTAACCTGCCTAGGACCGATAACTAGAGGAGGATGTAACGCGCTATGCCCAAGCAATGGAAGGCCATGCTTTGGTTGCAGGGGATTATCTGATGACGCAAATATTGATGCTTTAATTAAGGCATTTGAGGAGAGAGGGATACCAGTGCCTCTATATTTATCGGCTTTAAATCTAATAAAGTCGCTGAAAGATAATGAAAGGAGGATGAGAAATGAGTGAAAGAAGCATAAGTCTTAGCATAAAGGAGATTTCCAGGATAGAAGGCCATTTGAATGTTGACGTGGTAGTAGATGAAAATGGTGATGTAAAGGCTTACGCTAAGGCTCTTGAGGGAACCAGGATAGTTGAGAATGTTTTGGTAGGCAATGATTATTGGGAAGCGATAGAGATCGCTTCTAGAATGTGCGGTGTATGCCATGCAATACATAAGTTAACTGCGACACAAGCAATGGAAAATGCTTTCAACGTTATTGTACCAGAGGATGCAGCAATGTTTAGGGATATAATATGCATTGCTGGACATATTCAGAGCCATTTAACCCACTTATATTACTTTGCTCTGCCTGATTTTTATGGAAAAAATAATATCCTCGAGCTCCTTAATGAAAAGAAAGAACTAGTTCTAAAGATCATTAAGCTTAGGCAACTTACTGTAGATGTTATTAAAAGGATTGGTGGATCTCCTGTGCATCCTATAACGCCAGTTGTTGGGGGATTAAGTAAGGAGTTCAATAAGAGTGACGTAAAATTTATCACTGAGAAATTTAGGGAAATGAGAGGTTTAGTAATGGAAGTAGCTGAAACAATGTTAGGTTTGGATCTACCGAATTTTTCTAGAAAAACTCAATATGTGGCTTTAAGAGATAATAAATCTATTCCACTGCTGAGAGGAGATATAAATTTACTAGATGTTCGAGATTATAGTTCTGATGAATTTTTGAATGCAATTCAGAAAATTTTAGAAAAATATTCAAATGCACCACACTTCCTCCTAAACTCAGAGAGCTATATGGTTGGGGCATTATCAAGACTCAATATTAATTATCCTTACTTAATAAGTGAAGCAAAAGACATTTGCAAGAGATATAATATTAAATTCCCAAACTATAATCCCTTTGTAAACAATTTTGCTCAAGCCTTAGAGATTATTCATTACACTTATGAAGCATTAGACATTCTAGAAAATTTAGCTAGTAGAAATCATTATAAACATAAAACTAATTTTAAAGTGAAGAAAGGTATGGGTATATCAGCATCTGAAGCCCCTAGAGGATTACTCATCCATAAATATAGTGTTGATGAAAATGGAAGAGTTGTCGAAGCAAATATCATAACGCCAACAGCCCAGAATCTGAAGAATCTAGAACGTGATTGCGTAGCATACTTTAAGTTGATATCTAACGAGCCTCCAGATGTCATAGAGAAGAAGATAGAAATGCTTGTTAGGAGTTATGACCCATGTATCTCCTGTGCGTCAAGATTCAGGAAACTTTAGTTGATTTTTAATTATTTATTCGTTTTCAGAACTTTTGGTTCATAATCAAGATCAATAGGCCTAATCTTGTACCTCGGTTTATAACCAATAATTAAACCTCTAGTCTTTTTATCATCATAAGAAAAGAAATCTACGTCCTGGAAAAATAACCAGACTAGTGTCATCAATTCAGCGATATTCCAAAAGTATGTGGATATTTTAACGGGTTCAGTTGGTTCTAAAAGATTTAAGTATGCTCTCTCAAAAGCACCTTTAATGGGATCGTAACTTGAATGAATAGATATAACTGCCTTCTCGCTTACTCTTTCAACAAGTAGATCTTTGTAACCAGCTTTATAGAAAATAGAATATGTTCTATCGCATTCCTCAATTATTAAAATACCGTCCTCCTCAAGAACTTCTGATATAGATGCAAGCAGTCTAATATACTCCCAGGGATAGAAATGAGGCGAGGAGAAACCATACATAAGAACTATATCTCTCTTTAATTTTAATTTATGAATAAGCAATGCATTTATGTTAACTATTGTAACGCGTTCTCCTAATTCACTGCTGCCCCATTTCTCACCAATTTTAAGAGCCTCTTCTCTGACATCGCTAAGAGTTAACTCAATGTTTTTTCCTGACTCTTTTAGAACTTTTGCCAGAGCTATACCGCCTACTCCAGATCCAGAGCAGATTTCCAGGATTCTTATAGAGTTCTTTCTTTTAAGGATTTCTTGAAGCCATTCATGTTCAATCAATCTCCTGAAATCGTCAATAGCTTTAAAATAGCGCTCTTTAATGGAAGGAGATTCTGGATCTTGGGGCCATAATCCTAATTTATATAATTTCTCAATATTCTCCTGTGATTCACTCATCTACATGACCCATTTCCTCTATTCATTCTAATCATATTGCATATTTATACTATTTTTAAAGATTGTTAGAATGAAAGTCAGATCTCATAATTAGTCGTCTAAAAAAGAGCTAATCAGATCTTTAAATAGGATAAATAC
>JAHQWF010000078.1 GCA_029856055.1 Candidatus Njordarchaeota archaeon
TGGATGAGGCTCCACCTACATTAGAAATAATTTTTCCAGAAAACAATACAGTAACTCAAAATGATACTATCCTTGTTAAATGGAATGCATTTGATATTGGATCTGGCCTTAAATATTTCGAACTACAAATTGATGACTCTAACAGGATAAATGTTGGATTGAATTACTCATATAAAATTGGTAATGTTGACGTCGGTAAGCATATTATATTAGTTAAGGCAGTCGATAAAACTGATAATACAGCATTTCAAAAAATTATTATTACGGTTAAAAAACCTATTCTATCTACACAGTTAGTAATATACATAGCTGTACCTTTGTTAATAGCGATTTTTGCAGTAACATATATTAGAAAAATAAAGAAAACTTGACATTTATTTTTTCTTTGTTTAATGATACCTCTAATTTTATTCTTTTACTAATACGTAATATCTTTATAACATATTGAAGCATTCGTTTTATAATTTTCTTTTGAGTGATATTAATGGATGCTATCATTGTTAATGATTTAAGAAAATATTTCAGGAAGATAAGGGCTGTAGATGGAATTAGCTTTACGGTAAAAGAAGGAGAAATATTTGGTTTAATTGGTCCTAATGGGGCTGGTAAAACAACAACGCTTAGGATTATAGCAACTCTCTTAAAGCCAACTAGCGGTGAAGTTAAGGTATTTGGGCATGATGTAGTTGACGAAGCAAAGATTGTTCGTAAGTTGATTAGTTATCTCCCTGAGGAAGCGGGTGCTTATCCGCAATTAAAGGGAATTGAGTACTTGAGATTCATGGCTAATTTTGTTGCTAGCAGTGAGGACGAGGTTGAGGAAATGGTTGAGTTTGGATCAGAGATATCTGGTTTAGGCGATAGGTTGAATGATAAGGTTAAGACATATAGCAAGGGTATGAAGAGGCGATTGCTGGTGGCTAGAACATTGATGGTTAACCCTAAGGTAGCTATAATGGATGAACCGACCAGTGGCTTGGATATTCTCCATTCATTCCATATAAGGAATATGCTTAAGGATTTCGCTAAGAAGTACAAGACCACTATAATTGTTTCTAGCCATAATATGCTCGAGATAGAGTATATTTGTGATAGAGTCGCTATTATTCATAAGGGAAAAATTGTTGCTGAGGGAGCTCCATCTGATTTAAAGAGAGAGCTTGAGGCTTCAAACTTGGAAGAAGTCTTTATGAGAAAGGTGATGGCTTATGAGTAATGCATTACTGAACATTGTGAAGAAAGAGTTAAAAGAGATAATTCGTGATCCTCGATTATTTGTAGCTATGATTCTTTTACCGATATTGATAATGCCTATTATGGGTATAGTGTTTCAAGGATTTATGTCACAGGCAACAGAGAGCGCTAAAGGGGAGGTAAAGATAGCAGTTCTCAATTTGGATGAAGGTAATGTGAGTGATATAATTATTAACTCTCCTGATTTCAGATTGGCCTTGGAGAGCTTGAATATTAGTCTGATTTATTTAAATGAACTGGGATTTGATTCTGTAAATAATTCTATTGACTATATATTTAATAATGGTTCGATCAAAGCAATGGTTGTTTTGCCCGAGAACTTTACTTATTGCGTGATTATTCAATCGCCGATCAAGTTAAGTATTTATTACTTTATTCAAAAAGATAATCCATCAGCTGTAGCTGCTGTATCATCAAGAATTTCTATTTTCACTCAGTTACTTAAACAAATAATTTCTACTTATGTTATTCTGAATATTGATCCAAGTGCCAATCCAGTTTTCATACAGAATCCAATTGTATCTGAACCAAACACTATTTATGAGGGTAAGATAATTAGTAGGACGCCGCCAGAACTAATTATCCAAGCTTTCTTTATGCAAACATTAATGATGCCGATAGCTGTTATGATGTTGTTATCTATAGCTATTCAATTTGCTGCTACATCTATAGCTTCGGAAAAAGAACAGAAAACTCTTGAGATATTGCTAACTATGCCGATTGATCGTGAAACTATATTATTTGGAAAACTGACTGGTGCAATCTTGGTATCTATTCTAGGCACAATTGGTTACGCTATCGGATTCCAGTTCTACATGCAATCAATAACATCGCCTATCGGTACGGAAGAGGGAATACAAATAAATCTAAGCGACATAGGTCTGGGTATAGATCCGTTTGGATTCATTCTAATGGCTGCTTCATTATTCCTATCCTTACTAGCGATACTAGCGTTAGTTATGATTCTGGCATCGTTCGCAGAAGACGTTAGGACAGCTCAATCACTAACGAGTTTTGTGTTCATGCCCGTAACGCTTGTTGGGTTCATTGCGATTTTCGCTATAGCTGTTGGTGTCTCACCGATCTGGATGCAAATCATGCTCTTCATACCTTTTACAAGTCCAATGATAGCCCCATTATACGTTATTTCTAAGCAGTACTTTAATGTCATTATAGGTTTGTTAGCTTTACTTATAGAAACAATTGTTTCGATAAAAATAGCCGCCAAGTTCTATGGTTCAGAGATGATCTTATCAGCACGTCTAAGATTTAGGAAAAAGGGTAGAGAAAAAGAGGTAGAGTAATTCTTCTATTTTCAATATTTTTAGCAAACTTCTTCTCTAAACTCATATTTGCATCAACAATTTATTGATTGATTTATTGAAGTTGTATTAGTGCTTTATTAGTGGTGTTTATTTTGATGTATCCCGAAATAGTTAAGGAAATTGAGGAAATTGTTAAACCTAGATATAAGCTTTTTACAGCAGGTCCCGTAGCTTGTTTCCCTGAAGTACTAGAGGTAATGAAGATACAAATGTTTAGCCATAGGTCAAGAGAATATCAATTGATACATGATGACACGATATATAGGTTGAAGAATTTTCTCGAGGTAAAGAATGGAGAGGTATTGTTATTCCCTAGTTCTGGAACGGGAATCATGGAGGCATCAATAAGGAATGCTGTTAGCCCGAGAGGAAAAGTATTAGTAACTATAGTAGGTGCTTTCGGCAAGAGGTATGCGGAGGTTGTTGAGAAGAATGGGAGAATGCTTGAAAATCTAAGAATCGTCATTGATGAGCTAACTAAATAAACTCTAACATAACTTATTTTTGGCTATCTAAATACTCTTTGAAAAGAAAAATACTTTCATATTGACTGATAGTCTGGATAGCGCCAGGTCTAATTGATCTGATAAATTCGATTGCTTTGAGCGGTTCCATACCTTTATACACTAAATAAGCGGCCAGAATCGTTCCCGTCCTCCCTAGACCACCATAACAATGAACTAAAACAGGTCTATTCCTATTTATCTTCTCGTCTATCCACTTAACAATATCTAGTAAAGTTGATATGCTCGGTGCTGTCATATCCCTTATAGGTTTCCACAGAACATCAAATCCGATCTCCCTGTACTCTTCGATTGATATATCCATTTCATAATCCTCCAAAAGAACAACAACTGCCCTAATTCCCTGTCGCCACCAGTACCTTAAGTCCTCTATGCCCCAAGGGATGCTTGCTCCCGCTAACTTCTTTGGTATCACCCAGAAGAATGCCATAACTGTAACAGCCTCAAAAATTAGCGATAAACAGGAAACAAGATAGAAATAAGGATTTATGAAATTTACTATATGTATATTCGTGTCATATGAGGATTCACTTAGGTAACGGATTTTTAATCAAAGCTTTTATAATTTTCATAGCTTTCTCGACATCGCTTAATCTAATATTTTCGTTTGGAGCATGATGCCTAGAGCTCCAATAGCTCACTCCGATACCAGCAATAACTGGTAGATTAAAGTACTTAATGAATATATGCATTGGCCCACTTGCTGGGGACCAAGGTGCTATCTTAATTTTCTCACCAATCTCCTTTAATCTACTAATAATACCCTGGACGAATGGGTTCTTGAAATCTGTGTATGCTGGTTCTGTCATTGAATGAATCCTGCATTTAATACTAGCTCTTTCGGCCAAGTTACAGAATTCCTTAGCGATTTTTATTGAATCTTGGTTAGGTACAAGCCTGAAATCTATTTTTACTAATGCTTTGGCTGGTAGAACAGTTTTAGTTCCCGGACCTGTATAACCCGCTATAAACCCATCTATATTGAACGTAGGACTCCCATAGTAAGCTAATAATGCATCTTCTCCTTCAAGTTTGTTAATAAATTCTTTAATTCCATATTCCTCCTTTAATATATCTGGGTCAAATGCTATCTCGTAGCCAGCTTCTATAATTTCTCTAATAATCTTTTCGACATCAACTATTCCTCCTCTGAAACTCTTTAATTGATTTAGTTCATTCTTTTTGATTTCGCTTAAGAAATTTATGAGATCCCATGTAGCACTAGGTAAAAGAACTGCAAGTGATGAATGAGCATCTCTCCTCAATCTCTCTGCTTCTAGTTCAACATATAGAATCCCCTTTAGACCTAGCGTGATTGTTATTGATCCATCTTTATTAAATCCACCGAACTCCCAGATAACTCCTATTACGTCTTTAAAGAAATCTCTCTTATCTTTCAACATTTCGTGGAGATGTGGAGAACCCGCTTCCTCCTCACCCTCCAGTACGAATTTTATCCCATAAGGTAATTTGCCTTCCTCCTCCAAAACTTCTTTAACTGCAATGATTCTTGATACTATATTACCTTTGTTGTCTCCAACACCTCTACCATAAAGAAAATCGCCTTCTCTTTTAAGCTCGAAAGGATCACTTCTCCACTCGTCTAAAGGTTCAGCTGGCTGAACATCGTAGTGGTTATAGAACATTAAGTATTTGTCACTCTTACCCTCTATCTTAGCAAGAATAACAGGGTTTCCCTTGGGATGCTCAATAACATCCACATGGAACCCAACATCATTTAATTTTTTAACTATAGTAAAAGCAGTTCTATAACACTCCTCCCTATCAATTGCCAGAGATCTAAACTTTATTAAATCAGCCAACATTCTATAGAAATCATCCAGGTGATCCCTCATATTTCCACCCTCATTACTTTATTAGAGGAAGTTAAAGATATTTTTAATAATCAAGACTAGCAATTATATCTTTTATCGTTTATATTTTAGTGAATTAAAATAATTATCACATATTTTTAGCCGATGTATTACTGGTCTTTTAACAAAAATTTGTTATAATAACCTTTTTATTGCGTGGTATATTTTACATTATTTTGAAAAATATTTTATCTAGGTTTTTCAATATGAAAAAAGCTATCTTGCCTCTATTTTTCATACTCGTTCTAGCTTTATTGCCCATGAATAGTGCTCACTCTATGGCACTAAATTCCTCTATAATCAAGCCTAAAGCAGATGCAGACCTAGTGATTCTAACTCCTCACTGGCATGGTATCTACGATGTATATAAGGAAGCCTTCAAAAACTATTGGAAAGATAAAACTGGTCAAGACATAACTATTGAAATAATGGAGAGAGATACTTCAGAATGCCTAAGATTAGTCAGGGAATGGGCTGGTTCCCCTGAAGCTGATGTCTGGTGGGGTGGTGGCCTAGATGCTTTTATGATAGCTGAATCTGAAGATTTGTTAGCTCCATTCTACAATGCTAGTGACTCAGAATGGGTTGCAATTAATGATTCTATTCCAGCTACATTATTCGGCCTACCCCTAAAGGACTTGAATGATACTTATGGTAAGTATAATTGGTGGGGTTCAGCACTAAGCGGTTTTGGGATCATGTACAATAAGCTTTACTTACAGGAACACAACTTACCAGTTCCAGAAGATTGGGATGATTTAGCTAATCCAATCTATAAGGGTCATCTGACGATGACTCCTCCTAGCAAATCTGGGAGCAATCACATGATCGTGGAAATTATACTTCAATCTTATGGTTGGGAAAAGGGTTGGGAGATATTAACTAAAATGTCTGCTAATGTTAGAGAATGGCAGGAAAAGAGTTATTTAGTTCCACCAGTTGTAGGTGAGGGAGAATATGGTATTGCCCCAGTAATTGACTTTTATGCATTTGGGCAAATTGCTAGTAAAGGTCCTGATGTGATAGGATTTATTTATCCTCCAGCAGGTAATGGTTCACACACAGTAATTAACCCAGACAGTATAGCTATCCTAAAGAATGCACCTCATCCAGATATGGCCTATGAGTTCGTAAAGTTCGTTTTGAGTTATGATGGACAAAAACTCCTATTCCAAGATCCAATCAATAGGTTGCCTGTAAGACCCGACGTCTATCAAGCGGCTCCTGAAGGATACTTTAATCCATTTAATGCTAGCTTAACCTTAATGACTTATGATTCTGATTTAGGTTCAAACAGATGGGAAATCGTGAATAATTTATTTGACGCCCTCTTAGTTAATAGGCATGGAGAACTCGTAGCTGCATGGTCTGATATAATTTCAGCTAACGCAACATTAAATGATGCAGCGGCCGCTGGTTACGATGTTAGTGCTGGTAGAAGCTTACTTGAGGAAGCAATGGATTATTTAGTATCAGTCCCTGTTGATGAAACATGGGTTAACAATAATTATCAAGAATTCAATGAGAACGAGACCTTCAGAGAACTGGTAATATCTCAATGGGATGCTTTTGCAATAAGTAAATACCGAAATGCATCTGAATTAGCTTTAGAAGCATCAACAACAGTTACGTCTTACGTAATTAATTACTTAAGCTCACTAGCTCAGAGAAATCTATACATGGGACTTGGTGGAGGTTTCATCATCGGTTTAATTATTGGAATTATTGGTGCTGCAGTGTACTATAGAAGGAAGTGGCTTGCTGAGGCTTAAAATCTTATTTTTGCAATATTTTTTATATACCTGTTTCTGTATTTTCTGATTAGTATTTTTATGGTTATGTATGATGCTTGACTTGAAGTCTCTCGTCTCTAGAGGCGTCTTCGAAGAAAAGAAAATTTCATTAATCGCGTTAATGATAAACCTTGTGCTACTAACCTTTATTGTTCTTCCTATTTTCGCTATATTAGTAAAAGCATTCATCACTGCTAAAGGAATATCTCTAGAAAACTTCATTATTTTCTGGTCTAATAGTTACTATAGAGAAGCTTTTTATGCTACTTTTATGGCGGCTATCTTCACAGTAATTACAACTAGCCTTATAGGTATTCCACTAGCATATATTCTTGTAAGGTATGATTTTCCTGGAAAGAATTTTTTCTCTATTCTTGTTTTAGTTCCTCTTATAATGCCTCCGTTCGTGGGTGCATTAGGACTATATAAGATACTGGGGTTAAGTGGTGTGGTTAATATCCTTCTTGTCAATATGTTTCATATATTAGATAGACCGATTAATTTCCTGTATGGTGACATGTTATTAATCGCTTTGAGTGACTACGATAAAATTTATTTGCCATATGGCATCGTGCTAATAAATACACTGCATCTATATCCATTAATATACTTGAATTGCGCTGCATCTCTATCTAATATTGATCCTTCTTTAGAAGAGCAAGCTGAAAACCTAGGTTCCAGAGGATTCCACTTATTTAGAACGATTACATTCCCTTTAATGCGTCCTGGTTGGATGGCTGGCGCTGTACTTGTATTTATTTGGACTTTCTCTGATCTTGGGACTCCTCTGATCGTACATTACTTCAAGATGCTGTCTGTTATTGTTTTCTTTAAGCTATATGAGATCACCGCTGGTAATCCGAGTCCAGTTAGCTATGTTATAGGTTTCATAATGGTGATCTTGTCTTTTATCACGCTTTTCATATCTAGGAAATACATAAGTTTAAGAAGATACGTCATGCTTTTCGCCGGAGGCAGACATGCGAGAAGGCTTCATAAACCTAGCGATATTAAACTTATTATTGTTTACTTATTCTTGATAACTCTGAGTTTATCAGCACTGTCGCCCCACATTGGTTTAACTCTAGTTGCTTTCTCAGAGAGATGGGTATTGACACTTGTCCCAGAGAAGTTCACTCTAAACAATTTCATTTATGTTGCTCCTTTAGCTGCACCATTCATATTTAGAAGCTTTATTTATTCATTAATCGCTGCTGCAGTAGATATAGTGCTAGGTGCGTTTATAGCATATATAGTATCGAGAAAACTAATGGTTGGAGGAGATCTTTTAGATTTAATAGCTACTTTACCTCTTGCTGTACCAGGGATTATATTTGGTCTAGGTTATTGGGCTTTGTTCTATAAGGTCCCATTATTAGATCCATTATCGTATACACTAATAATATTAACCATATCATATTCCATGAGAAGATTGCCTTATACTGTTAGAGCTGCTTACGCTGGATTACTGCAAATTGATGAAGCTCTTGAAGAAGCCTCTATAAATCTGGGAGCTACTAGATTAAAAACATTTCGAAGAATTACTTTACCATTGCTGGTTATGAACCTATTTGCTGGCGGCATCCTCTCATTTATCAATGCTCTAATAGAGGTATCAACAACATTCCTATTAGTTGTGACAGATAGATATGCGCCAACAACCTGGTTCCTTTACTTCAGAGCCCTTGCAGACCCTCGGAGAGGTCTAGCAATGGCTTCAGCTGTAGGTTTCTTGTTTGTAGTTATTATTGCTTTAGCTTTATTCATAACTAATAAGATTTTAGGTAGTAGGATGGGATCTGTCTTTAGGTTGTGAGGTGTTTATTGTGGTTAGAGTTAAGTTAATTAATGTGACTAAGAGATTTGGTGATGTAGTCGCTGTAAATAATGTCTCTTTTGAAGTTAAAGAAGGAGAATTATTTACCCTCCTTGGTCCAAGTGGCTGCGGTAAAACTACTACACTTAGATTAATTGCTGGATTCTATAAACCAGATTTAGGCGAGATTTATTTTGATGATGAACTCATAAATGATGTGCCTCCTTATAAGAGAAATACAGGTATGGTTTTCCAGAATTACGCATTATGGCCCCACATGAGAGTTTTTGATAATGTTGCTTATGGACTAAAACTTAGGAATTGGCCTCCTAGGAAAATAATAAAGAGAGTTAAAGAAATGTTGCAGTTGGTTGGTTTAGCAGGGAAAGAGAAAAGATATCCATCTGAACTATCTGGTGGAGAACAGCAGAGAGTTGCTCTAGCTCGAGCTCTAGTTATAGAACCTAGAGTGCTGTTGCTTGATGAACCTTTGAGTAATCTTGACGCTAAACTTAGGGTCCGAATGAGAAGCGAAATAAAAAAGATACAGAAGAAACTAGGTATAACAACTATTTATGTTACTCATGACCAGGAAGAAGCTTTATCGATATCAGATAGAATAGCGGTAATGAATAAAGGAAGGATACACCAGATCGGAGATCCAGTTGAAATTTATGAGAATCCTAAAGATTTATTCGTGGCCGATTTCATAGGGACAACAAATTTTATTCCAGTTAGAGTCATTGAATTTGATAAGGAATCACATAAAATAACTATCTCGATAGGAGACCAAAAATTAATCACTAGTTTTTACGGTAGCGTTGAAACAGGGTCAGAAGTAATTTGTGCAGTTAGGCCTGAGAGCTTAGATATCTTTAAGCTAGATGAGGTCCCTAAAAATAGGCCATACATAATCGGCAAAATAGATTTAATAGACTTCTTAGGTAAAATAATAAGATATGAGGTTGAAACAGATTTTGGATTAATTAGAGTGGATACATCGGAGAAATCCTTGAGAGAAAAATTTAAGGAAGGGGAGAAAGTAGTTATATCGCTTGAACCAGAAAGTGTTAGGATATTTGTTAAATAAATAAGTTCATTTTTTATTGCTTTTTCTATCCAGATAAAATTATTGGTTCTTGCGTTGTCTTATCCTGACCTCATGCCTATC
>JAHQWF010000082.1 GCA_029856055.1 Candidatus Njordarchaeota archaeon
AAGTTATGTAAAAATAGCTATCTATTCATAGGCGGGCTATCTCTATTATTATTTGGCTTTATCTCACCTATCATTATTGGACTGGGTCTTAGATTCACGGGGCTTAAACTGGAAGAATATCTAAAAAATAAATATCTAATTGGAGATATTAAGGGGGATATAATAAGCAATGTATCTGAGAAGAGAAGGGTGGAGTTTGATGGCTTAGCCAAGAGATATAATGTAGCTCCATTATTACCTTTAATTATATGGCATGAATTAAGGCTTAGTGGAATTATATAAGAAAAAATAAAATATAGGAATAATAATGATGCTTATTTCTAGAATTTTTCTGGGAACAATTTAGCGTTTATAGCTACAATTACTGTGCTTAGTGACATAAATATAGCTCCTATAGCGGGTGAAAATAATATACCGATTCCAATCAATAATCCAGCCGCCGCAGGTATTGCAAATGCATTATATCCCGTAGCCCACAATAAGTTCTCTATCATCTTTCTATAGGTTAATTTAGATAACTTTATGACTGATACTACGTCTCTTGGATCATTTCTAACAAGTATTATATCAGCGGACTCAATGGCTATATCTGTCCCAGCTCCGATAGCTATACCAACATCAGCTTGTATTAGTGCTGGTGCATCATTTACTCCATCGCCAACCATTGCTACTTTAAGACTGCGTCCTTGAAGCTCCTTAATAACATTTACTTTCTCTTGAGGTAGTACTTCAGCAAATACCTCGTCAATTTCTAATTTCGATGCTACATCCTGTGCAGTGACTTTATTATCTCCCGTTAACATCACGCATTTTATACCCATGCTCTTTAGTTCCCTAATAGTTTCCATTGATTCTTTCCTGATAATGTCTCCAAGCGCAATTGCTCCAACTACTCTATCATCGACGACTACGTAAACAGTAGTTTTACCACTTCTTTGAAGTTCAAGTACTCTCTCATCCCTAATTTCTATGCTATGCTCTTTTAAGTATCCTGGTCCTACAACCATGACATTTAGACCTTCAACATTTCCTTTTACTCCTATGCCAGTAATAGATTTGAAGTCTTTTGCATTAGGTATATTAACTTCCATCTCTTTTGCTTTCTCGTAGATTCCTCTAGCAATAGGATGTTCTGAATTAGCTTCTAAAGCTGCAGCTAAACTCAATATTTTTTTCTCATCAAATTGCTCATCTAAAGGAACAATATTAGTGACAGCAAACCGGCCTTCAGTAAGTGTTCCAGTTTTATCGAAAACAATAACTTGAACATCTTTAGCTGCTTCGAAAGCCCTTTTATCTCTTATTAGCAAACCATTTTTGGCAGATCTCGCAGTGGAGACAGATACTACTAACGGTACAGCTAATCCTAATGCGTGAGGACAAGTTATTACCATTACTGTTACCATTCTTTCGAGCGCGAAAATAGCTTCAGCTCCAAATAATACCCATCCAATAAAAGTAATAGTTCCAGTTATTATTGCGATTATCGTTGATATCACGGCTGCTCTATCAGCTAGACTTTGCATTCTTAATTTAGTTGCTTGAGCTTCCTCCATTAACTTTATTATCTGTCCTAAGTATGTCTCTTTTCCAGTTCTTTGAATCTCTACCTTAATAGCACCTTCTAAATTAATGGACCCACCAATAACCATGTCTCCTTGTTTTTTCGTTACTGGCTTAGATTCTCCTGTCAACATAGATTCATCAACAGAAGTTGATCCTTCTATAACTTCTCCATCTGCAGGTATTCTCTCTCCTGGTTTTACAAGGACTTTATCGCCAGGTTTTAATTGAGATAATGGTACATCTACTACTTCTCCCTTATGTGTTATTAAATGCGCTGTTGAAGGAATTAATTTAGTTATCTCTTCTAGCGCCTTAGATGCACCGATAACAGCCTTCATTTCAATCCAATGACCCAGTAGCATAATATCAACCAAGGTTGCTAATTCCCAGAAGAATGTTTTTCCTGGGATCAAAAATAAGACAGCTAAACTATAAGCATAGGCCACTGATATTGCTAAGCCTATAAGTGTCATCATTCCTGGTTTCCTTGATTTTAATTCTTTCATTAATCCCGTAATGAAGGGATAGCCGCCATAGAAGTAGACAATGGATGCTAATACAAATATCACTAACTCTGATCCAGGAAAAACAAGTGTGTAACCTATTATATCTTGAATAAATGGGGAAAGAATTATCAGTGGTATTGTTAAGATGGTAGATATGATGAATCTCTTTTTGTAATCTTCCATCATCATTTTATGGTGTGCGGTACTTAATGCCTTATGCTCATGTTCTTCGTGAACTTCTTTATGCTTCATTTGATGACTTTCTGCTATTTGCGGTTCTCTGTGCATGTCATGTTCTTTATGCTCGTGCATTTTAAATCAGCTTCAAACAATTTAATTTTAATTTATCAGATGTGTGTCTTTAATATATAAAAATTTTGATATATTAGAAATCATACTTTTTTCTTATGTATTATTCTGTAAGCTCCTTAATAGTATAGAATGAAAGTTATTTCTTCGACAGTATTTGATTTATAGCGTTAAATATTAGTTCTAATAGCTCTTTAGAAGACAATTTCACTAATTTTAAGTTATATCCTATATAGACTCCTCCAATTATCTCGTTTATTCTTCTCAGTAATTTTATCGGATTCCAACCTAAAAATTCTTCGGTGATGTAGCCATGAAGTGGATTTATTATTATTGCTTTTATACCTCTTCGCTTAATTAGGTGAGCAACATATATTGAGTCGCCAAAACCATATATTGGACACTCCTCATAGTATTCACCCGGAACCTTAATTTCCTTTAACGGGACATTGGCTAAGCCATCAGTTATTATTATCATTAATGGAACTATATCTGGATTTTTTCTGCGTTCAAGTTCTAGTATTCTCATCCCTCTAAGCATTCCTGATGCTAAGGGTGTTCTACCTCCAGCTACTATTCTTTTGAAATGCTGCTTTATTATGTTTATGTTGGTTGAGGGGTAAACTAAAACTGTAGCTTCATCTCCAGAGCAAGCTATAATACCTATTTTATCTCTCTTCCTCCAAGCATAAGTCTTCAATCTTACTAGGGCCTCACTAATTTTTGAGAAAATCGGTTGCATGCTTTCACTAATATCAAGAACTATCATGATGACTAATTTAGCATGTCTAACCCGTATTCTTGTTTTTATATCTTCCATCTTTAGTAATGGCTTATTGTTTATTAAATGTCCTTTCAGAACAGAAGTTATCAAGCTAGGTAATATTGCTATGTCTCTAACTTCCTTTTCAACTCCTCTATAATCTACAATTATTCCTTGTGAAAAATTGGTGAATCTCAGTACCCTACGCTTATTATAACCTCTAGTTATCCTTGTTCCCTCTTTCCACAATATATAGAGATCCTCACCTCTAGCTTTACCGCTTAGGTCAAGATCCCTAATTTCAATAGGTTCACCTGTTAATTCTTCTTGACTAACATCACTAACTCGTATTAATTTCCTAGCTGCACCCTTTAACTTGACATTAACTTTCCTAAAGAAACTCTTTCCAACGGATTTTGATTTTTCAGACTCTCTTACGCCTCTAGCTCTCTTTCTAAACTTATATGGGAACCATTGATGCCCCTCAAAGAGTCTCCCTAATCTACTCGTCTGAGTATCCTCGTCACTGAATCCTATGAAATCTTTCTTTGATTTTCTAGGTTGCTTCTTCAATTTCAGAGGGGATCCTTCTTTTATCTCTTCTTTACTCACGAAAAAATTTCCTGATCTTCTTTACAGATTGCTCAAAAGCTTTATCTATCTCACTTATTGTTGGAGGTCCTAGTGATCCAAGATTTCTAGTTCTATGTCTAAGCGCTAATCTTGCTGCTCTAATTATATCCTCCTGAGTAACATCTGTTCTACCCTCTGAAGCCGCTATTGTTTTCGCGGTTATTGCTATGACTATATCTGGTCTATGTCCATCAACTCTAAGTGTCTTACATAGCTCTGCTATTAAAAAGATGTATTCATCACTTATCTGTACTTTATTTAGTATTTCTATACCTCTTTTTATTCTATCTCTTGTTTTTTCTTGCTCTTCTTTCCATTTCTCTCTAAACCCTATTGGATCTTCGATGAACTCCATATTTCTTCTAATGATTTCTGCTCTCAGCTCTTCATCACTAACTCCTCTCACTTTGACCGATATAGCGAATCGATCGAGCAGCTGTGGTCTCAGCTCACCTTCCTCAGGATTCATAGTGCCAATGAGTATAAATCTCGATGGATGAGATATGCTTACACCTTCTCTCTCAACATAATTCCACCCTAAAGCTGCAGCATCCAAGATGGCATCAACGATATGATCTGGCAACAAATTGACCTCGTCAATATAAAGAATCTGCCTGTTAGCCCTAGCTAGTAGGCCGGGCTGAAATGCTTTTAACCCCTCCTTGAGAACTTTTTCGATGTCTAATGTACCTACGACAGCGTCAATGGATGCACTTAGGGGCAATGTAACCACTTGCATCTTTCTGAATTCATACTCTAGCTTTTCTCCATTGCTAAGCCTTTCTTTACATATATCACACATATTAACTATATCTTCTGGTTCATCATTGAATGGGCAACCTTTAACTACCTTTATTGGTGGTAATAAATCAGCTAGCGCCCTAACTAATGCCGATTTACCAGTTCCTTTCTCACCCATTATTAAGAGACCACCTATCTTAGGGTTAATTGCTAATAGTATTAAGGCCTGTTTTAGTTCCTCTTGGTCAACAAACGCAGCAAATGGGAATATAGGTCTCTCTTGTATTAGTGATGCTTTTTCTCTCATTTTGAACCCGTTATCGAATTTCATTAAAATTACTTAATTGAATTGTGAAGAATTTCAACCTTTCGAAATATTTTTCAGTTTTTTATAAGATTGGTGGGGGGCTTGGATGAATAGATTGGAACTTTCGTATTTCTTATTTCATATTTTTGAAAATTGTGTTAAATTAAAATAGAGAATAATGTTTAGTTCTTGAGCTAAGTTTTGTGATTTCTAGGTTATTAGCAATGGAAAATATAGTGTTTTGGATTATTTTAGGTATTGTTCAGGGATTGCTTGAATGGATACCGGTTAGCAGTGAAGCTTTCTTATTCATAATAGCGATTCTATATGGTGTAGAAATAAGAAAAGCTTTAATAATAGCTATACTGCTCCACTTCTCCACTTGTATCTCGGCTATAATTTATTATAGAAAAGATTACAATGATGTGATTAAATTTTTGGTAAAAAAGAGCTATTCTGACGCTTCGAGAAGATTATTATCATACTTATTGATTGCTGGTAGCTTAACATTGGTTATCGGTATATTAATCTACTACGCATTTTTAAGCATTTTAGTAACGATAGAATCCCTAATTGAACTCAGCTCAATCGTTATAATGATTATGATTGGATTATTATTAATAACGGTTGGATTGATGATGCGGAGGGCTAGGTTAAGGATGCATTATAAAAATATTGAGGATATCGATAATAAAGATAGCGTTATCATTGGTATAGCGCAAGCATTCTCTGTACTTCCAGGAATATCTAGATCTGGAATAACTATCTCTACATTGCTTTTAAGAAACTATGATCAGGAAAGCTCAGTTAAGTTATCTTTTATCATTACTCCAATAGTTATTATTCCTGCGACACTATATGAATTAATAATGCATTATAATAAATTTCTAGGCATGATATGGTTTAACCTATTTGTTTCAGAGGTAGTTGCATTCATAACATCAATTCTAGTTATTGAATTCATGACTTCCTTAGCTAGAAAACTAGATCTCTCAAAATTCATGATCATTATTGGCTTAATTATCATTACCCTTAATCTCAGCTATTTAGCTATAACTTAATTAGATCTCAGCATGTCTAAAATGAGTTTTCTAGCGAAATTCTTATTCATTATTCATTATCTAAACTTATTAAATAGTAACACTAAGTTAATAGGTTAGTAGGGAGACTAAGAGAACGCTAAATAGAACCAAGAGCTCTTCACGAACATTTATTACTTCAAAACTATCTTGTGAAAAAGCGTTATTATGGTTCCGAATATTTGCTTGAATAATGGTAGTAGACACCCACTATATACTCATTGTTAAAATTTAATTTGATCTCTAAATGTGTAATGTTTGGTGGCTTATTTAAGCCCTGTCAAGGAAAAAACGTAGCCTATTATCTGGAAAAATAGATAGCATTATTACATTGACTAGTATCTCCAACCTAAAAATATTTGAAGACCAGTGAGCGATTTTCTGCAAAAGTTGGAACAAGCACGTGAAAAAAAGGCTATAGAGAGCCCTTCTAAGCCAAAAGTAGCAAGAGGAAAATTGTAATACGTAAAAAAGCGTAATAATCTTGGAGACAAATGGAGAACTTGATGTGCTCATAATGTAGAGATCATGTTTACCACTTTATGTGCGGGAAATGCTACCTGAAAGTTCTTGTTAAGCGAGCTATACGAGATGACAAGAGGAGAATAACGTGGTTCAATGGCAAGTTTAAGAGTCTCGAGAATGCTAAATAATTATCATTAAGAGAACGATTAGAGACATAGTTGAGTGAGATTATGGGAGGAGACCGAGTTTTTGTCATTTTTAAGTTGATGTTCTAGCAATATTTCATGGCATTTCGAAATTCATTTATATGTACGTTTTGTGATACATTTTTATTTGTTATTTGTAATATGTTTTTTATAATGTTGTATTACGGTGAGTTATCTGAGTGAGATAATAAGTGTAAGGATCCCAAAGGAGTTAAAAAGGAAACTTGATTTACTTAGGGATAAGGTAAAATGGAGCAAGGAAATACGAGCTTTTCTTGAAAAGAGGGTTGAGGAGCTTTTGCGTGAAAACGCGGTTGAGTCCGCTAATAAAATTATAGAAAAACTCCCTCAAATACCTAAAGGTACAGCTGTAAAGTATGTGAGGGAGGATCGTGATAGTCATTGATGCATCTGCGTTAGCGAAATACATTTTAAAGGAGGAGAATTGGTTTGAAGTGAGCAATTATCTAAAGCGGGGAGTCTTATCAGTTGATCATATTATTAAAGAAGCAGGAAATGCAATTTGGAAGCACTTTATTCTACGAAAAATGATAGACAAAGATACTGCAAACGATTTATTTAAATTATTATTCAGGTTTATAGAATCTAAAGTTTTAATTTTAGAACCAGAGTCAAAATTCTTGGAATCTGCGTTTAAAATAGCTATAGATAATAAGATTACTCTCTATGACGCAATCTACCTAGCTCAAGCTAAACAATACGGAGAACTATTAACAAGCGACAAGAGGCAATCTAAAATAGCTGAAACCCTCGGAATAAAGGTTCACTTTATAGAGTAATACAACCATACAACCAAAAAAGGTTAAAAGCGGCACGAATCTTTTTTTTTTAAAAAAAAACCAATATAGTTAGAAACCTTGATAAGATTCAGAAGCGAGAACTATCACTCAACAGCCAGCTCGCTTTAAAGTTTTAATAATAAAACTTAACAGGTTAAAAAAGGTAATTCTTTATTTTCTTTTTTCTAGTTTCCTCTTAAAAGTCAGTTTAATAATGTCTTTGCTGATCATTTTACTATAATTCTCTCCCACTTATCAACTTTTCTGTACCTTTTTTAAAGGCAATTACAACTCAGTAGCTATACTGATATACAAAGGTTTAGAGTATTTGACATGTAGAATAATAGGAAATTATTTCTGAATATTTAGCTTTAGAGCTTTATATACGAATGCTAGTATATCAGAGTTTTCTCTTAATCTAACTTCTGGTGCTGCTCCAGCATGACCGCTGGTAGTTTCTGTACGAAGATAAACAGATGCTCCAATATCTTTTAGTCTAGCAACGAATTTAAATGCGTGTGCTGGATGTACTCTATCATCGTAGAGACCAGTATAGACTAGTGTCAATGGATATTCCACATCTTTTCTTATATTGTGGTAAGGGGAATACCTTATCAAGAATTCTCTATCCTTGGGGTCATCTGGATTCCCGTACTCAGGTATCCAAGCAGCTCCTATATAGAGTTTATGGAACCTCAACATGTCTAGAACAGGGTAGCCAATTACTGCGCCATCTAATAAATCTGGTCTCTGAGTCATTGTTGCTCCTACTAATAATCCCCCATTACTACGCCCCATCGCTACTATCATGTATCCTGATTCTTTGTAGTGTTGTATAACAGAAATGAAATCGTTAAATACGTTTTGTTTATTTTCTCGCATTCCAGCTATATGCCATTTCTCACCATATTCTAGCCCTCCCCTTAAATTAGCTACAACGTAAGTTCCATCATTATCTAGGAATGGTATTATTACAGGTGAGAATGATGGAGTTATTGATATTCTGAATCCTCCATAACCATATATTAGTGCCTTTTTATCTCTAGCATTTTTTCTCTTTACCTCGAAGTAATGGATATTTGTCCCATCATTAGATTCAACAAATCCCTCTTTTACTATGTAGTTTTTCTCTAATTCTAGTTTGTCAATCAGTTCTAAATCGTCCTTTAATCTGTAGATTCTATATGGTATCCAGAAAGATTCATACTTGAATACAGCTTCTTTACCGTTCGAAAATAGAACTCTAATTGATCCTGAAGGGGTAAATTTTATATCTCTAATAAATCTCCCACCTAGATCATATATCCTTAAAATTGAGGATGCATCAACCAAGTAATGAACGATTAGGTATCGTTCCGTGACAGTTGCATCTTGCAACGGATAATCCCATTCACCTATAACTTCCCTTTCTTCACCATCTTCTCTCTTTGCAATAATTCGACCTAAACCATTTTTATCATAAATGGCTATTAGATACTCCTTTTGAATGAAATCTATTGGATGGGCAGGAACACCCTTATTCTCAAAAATGATTTTCCATGAATCCGGCTCTCCTAGATTCCCTCCATAAATGGTGCTTTCTTTCCATCCGTATGAAGAAGTTACGATTGCTTTCTCTGTAAAATTGGATTTCTGGAGAGAAAGGAAATAAGCTGTGCCTAATCCATGTCCAAAAATCATTTCTTCTAACTCATTCTGTCTTAGAAATATCCTTGTTGCTGGAGGATTAACCCCATCTGGTGTTTTTTCCTTTCTGAAAAATCTGACGTAGTAGTATTTATTTTTATCTAGCCAAACAATGCTCCATATTGATCCCTCTAATTCATCTATCATTTCTCTCGAACTCATATCTATGAATCTAACTTTACCAACATCTGCACCACCATAAGAATAGCTATAGGCTAATACGCTACCATCTTCCTTAGCAATAAAGTATTGAATTATGTAATCCTTGCCAAACTCTAACGAAGAAACAATCTTCTCTTTTTCCCCATTTTTATCAATAAAAACAATATTATAGGAATTTCTATCCCTCTCCAAAACAAAGTATCCAGTCTCGACTGGTTGAATATAGATTATCTGCTTAAGATTATAATATTTCTCTATCTCACTGTATAGCTTCTTAGGTAAATCACCTAAAAATTCTCTGAGTCTCTTATTCTCCTCCTCTACAAATCTCGAAACTTTCTCATCCTTAACATTTTCCATCCATATAAAGGGATCATCAATAGACAATTTTAACACCGAATTAAATCACACAACAAAAATTATTTTTATTATAAAAAATAGTTTTTAACTAGGGTTTATCAAGG
>JAHQWF010000095.1 GCA_029856055.1 Candidatus Njordarchaeota archaeon
TTCGATAGTTACCTCTTCTTTTTTATTCTCGTTAAGGTAATCTAACACAGTCTTTATATCATTATAAATTTCTAGGAACTCAACGTAGGTAATATTACCTACGTTGAATACATCCATAATTAACTTCCTTTTCCTGAGTATTTCTATAGTTTTTTCAACATCACTTTTAGATATCTTTCCAAGTTTTTCAGTTAGATACAACATGATTTCAGGGAAGCTTAAAATAGGCTTCTTGAAATGAGTTGGGAGTTTAAGTATTTCAAAAGCTAGATAGTCATAGTATCTTCCAGTCAGCTTATCCAGAAAAGAACCTCTATAGATTTGCCTTAAAGCCATTATTTCTCTGAGAATTTCCTGTCTGGTTAATTCTAAAAATTCCTGGTCACTACCCCATTTCTTCTCGAATTCGGAAATTTTTTTGTTTAGGTTGCTTAATGTTCTGATAATATCGTCAAGTTCCTTAACCATTTCCTCCATTTTCTTGCTCTTCTTTATTTTCCTTATAATAGCTTTCTTCCTGATTTCCGATAGTCCCATATACAACCACTCGCTCTATAAACCAAATCTTCATGGTATTTAGATAGTCAACGACACATTTATTAGATGTAGTTGTTTTTTAAATAAAAAACCACTTTCAAAAATAATGGTGTTAACAATGGGACTCGAGACTTATTATGGTTCTACAGCTTGGTGGAAGCCGAGATCCAAGAAACTTGAAATAGAGATAATAGAGTACGGCCCCAATTTACTTAAATTCAAAGTTAACGGAGAGACACACACATTATTTAACGCGCTGAGAATAGAGTTACTAAATGACAAGGATGTTGAATTCGCAGCCTATAAAATTGAACACCCATTATTCGACAGGATAGAATTTGTAGTTAGAACAAAAACAAGTGATCCAGTAGACGCTATAAGAAAGGCAGTTAATAGGATTAGAAGGTGTTTATCAACAATGAAGAAAGCTTTTGATAAAGCGATGGAGGCTGGAGTCACGAATCCGCCTTTTGTTCAAGAGAATGAATGGAAAGAATTTCTAAAGAGAATGAATGCCTAGATTATGTACGAACTACTTATCGGGGTATTTCAAGATGCTCCTCACAGCATAAAAAAGTTCATTAAGATTTCTTACAATTATGTGTTTTCCACGTGTATACGCGAGAGCACGACATACTTGAGTGCCTCTTGTACTTCCACCTAACTGAATAACATGTAACCGTTCAAATCTCCTAGCCCATTTAATTGGATTATCGCCCCTATTGTATTCTCCATCAGTTATTAATAAAGCCCATTTTCGGGCTTTGAACGGTGCTCTTCGCAGCTCTCTTAATGCTTTTTTCAAAGCTAATGAGATATTAGTGAAACCGATAGGTTTTACATCGAAGATTTCATTTAAAATATGGTTTAATGGTTTTCGCTCCTTAATGCTCTTTATCAATAGGGGCGTGTCAGCGAATAAAATTATAGCAATTTCGTCGTGAGGTGACAGCGCATAAATTGACATAGCAGAAATTATTGACGCTAACACATTTTTTTCTCCGTACATGCTGCCACTAATATCCATAATGATTACTCCAGCAGTCCTACGCTCTCTTCTTTCTAAGCAAATTATATCTCTTTTATCTACACTGTTAGTTAATATCTTGTCCAGTGATAGTTCTAGTGTTGATTCTAAATCGAAATCTAAACTAGGTCTATAGTGAGTCTTTTTCCTAAATGAACCGCTTCTAACAGTTTGGCTACCTACTATATTCAAAGCCTTTCTTACTATTATCTTATTTGCAATTCTACTAAATATCTGACGTTTCTTCCTGCTCAAGTAATTCTTGGTTAAGTAAAATAAATGAACAAGGTGAATATCATCGCTATTATTCACTTCCGATAAGTATTCCTCTACGACTCTAGCAATGGCAAAAGGATTTATCTCGGCTAGAGCTGTCAAAGCTACTAAATTCTTGTATTTTACGGCTTCTTGGCCAAGTAAATAGACTGATTCGTAATCCAGGGGCATCCATAGCTGAGAAAGTAGATCTCTTATGTCTTTTCCTTCCCTTATATCAGATATTAACCTAGCTCCATAATAGCCAAGTAATCCGCGAAATAACGTCAGAACTTTATCGTTATGGGGATAAAATAATAAAATTACCTTATTATTTGTTAAATTGCTTATTGTTCCAGAGTCACTATCGCTATTATTGGTATCACCTACATCCTCTATCGGGTCAGAACTTAGATGGTCACTATCAATTACTTCATCGTCTCTTTTTGCAACTGAAGGGACTTGTTCTGGAATTCTGTCTATCATCTCTAGTTTATTAAGTAAATTATTCTTTATTTTTGGACGAAAAAAATCGAATTGGTTTTCTACGTTCTCTACAATTTCTCGTATGACGTCTTCAATAGTTTTACTGGTACCATCAACCATCTCGATTTTTGTGCCAAGAGCAATCACAGAAAGTTTTATTGCTGTCTCTATATCTAATTTATCGCTCATGCTCAAGTTAATTAGATTAGCTAAATCAATAGCGCCTCTTACCGAGGCCCCCCTCTTTACATCTGGATGTCTTCTTGTAGCTCTAACGATCGTGACCGCGAATTTAGCTATCTCATCATGAACTTTAGAATGAACTTTAACTATTTCTACCTCCTCTTCGAAGGATTGGTAATCCAGTTTTATCCACAAAAATCTATCCTTTAGTGCTTCACCTAAAGGAGTCACTCCAATATATTCTGTCGGATTTAATGTCGCTATCACCCAGAAACCATCTTTTGCCTCTATAGTGCCAAGTTTAGGAATTTCGATTATTTTTTCGTCAAGAGCTGGAATTAATACGTTCTGGGCACCTTCGCTTAACCTATTTATCTCATTAATAAAAAGTATCCCGCCATTCAGCATTGCTTTTACTAGGGGGCCGGGAACGAATGAGTCCCAATTCCAACCATGTTTCAGGACTAATTGAGGTTCAAAGTAACCAACTAGCTTATACTCATCGAATCGTTCGTCTCCATCTACTCTGATAAAATCTTGTCTAAAAAACTGGGCTACAGCCTTCGCTAAGGTGGTTTTTCCAACACCGACTGCCCCCTCAATAAGTATGGGTCTGTTGGTTTCTTTAGCTAACAGTATTGCCTTAAGTTCATTTTTCCGCCCAACAATATTGTATTCTTTTTGTATCTTTTCCACTATTTCATCTATTTTAAAATTCATCATATCACCAAATAACCCTAAGTAGTTTCTACACTCTCTAGTATGTCTCTTCTTCTAATCACTCTTCGCTTAAAGTACTCTTTCACTTCCTCATAATACTTTAACAAATCTTGTGTCAAGCTAGCATGTATCTTTGAAACAGCCTGCATGAAATCATCCATAGTCACATATTTAGCATTAATATCTCTTCTTAAAGCATTAATAGCTGCCTCTCTAGCCACAGCAGCTAGATCTGCCCCAGAATAACCTTCTGTTATTCTAGCAGTTTTCGCTAAATCTACATCTGGTCCCAAAGGCATCTTAGAGGTATGTATCTTAAGTATAGCTAATCTTGCCCGGGCATCAGGTGGGGGCACATATATCATTCTATCAAATCGTCCAGGCCGTAATAGAGCTGGGTCTAGTAAGTCAGGACGATTAGTGGCTGCTATAACAACAACATCGCCTCTAGATTGTAGTCCATCCATTTCTGTTAATAATTGTGATATTACACGTTCCGAAACTCCACTATCTCCAGTATAAATACCCCTCCTGGGGGCTAACGCATCTATTTCATCGAAGAATATTATGGTTGGAGCTGATTGCCTTGCCTTTATAAATACTTCCCTAACCGCCCTTTCTGACTCACCTACCCACTTAGATAGTAATTCAGGACCTTTTACAGCTATGAAATTAGCTTCGCTTTCGGTGGCAACCGCTTTAGCAAGCAATGTTTTGCCGCAACCGGGAGGACCGTAGAGAAGTACGCCCTTTGGTGGCTCTATTCCTAACCTACTGAATGCCTCTGGATATTTCAATGGCCACTCAACTACCTCTTGCAATTCTTGTTTAACACTATCTAGCCCGCCTATATCCCGCCATCTAACGTTAGGAATCTCAACAAATATCTCTCTTAGCGCACTCGGCCTAATCTCTTTAAGAGCATCCAAGAAATCTTTCATATTTACTTTTAATTTATCTAGTAATTCTTCTGGGACAGGATCAGTGGAATCAATATCAATTTTGTACTCTTTTAAAAATCTTCTCAATGCATTCATGGCAGCTTCTCTTACTAAAGCAGCTAGATCTGCTCCCACGAAACCATGAGTCATTTCAGCAAGTTTTTTCAAATCAACGTCTTTCTCCAAGGGGACGCCCCTAGTATGTATCTTTAGTATCTCGTATCTCCCTTGAGCATTAGGGACCCCTATCTCTATTTCTCTGTCAAATCGCCCAGGTCTTCTTAAGGCAGGATCTAGAGCGTTAATTCTATTAGTAGCTCCTATCACAACAATATTCTCACGGGGTTCCAATCCATCCATAAGAGCCAGTAATTGTGATACCACTCTTTTCTCAACGTCACCTGTTACCTCTGATCTCTTCGGGGCTATTGCATCTATTTCATCAATGAAAATTATAGCAGGTGCGTGCTTTTTAGCCTCTTCAAACAATCTACGTAACCTTTCCTCGCTTTCTCCATAGTACTTAGACATTACCTCAGGTCCAGTAATTGAAATAAAGTAAGCATCTGTTTCATTAGCTACTGCTCTAGCAAGCAGAGTCTTACCTGTACCAGGTGGCCCATATAGCAGGATTCCTTTAGGGGGATCAAGATTCAATCTTTGAAATAGTTCGGGGTGTTTTAACGGTAGCTCAACAAGCTCCCTAATTTTTTGTATAGCGCTTTTTAAGCCACCTATATCAGAGTAAGAAACACCTATTTGTCTATTTCTTCCAGTAGCGCGTCTCTCGAAATCGACTCTTGTATCCTCGGCTATAACGACTACGCCTTTAGGTTCCGTTGAGACAATAACGTAAGGTGCCCTCTTACCAAAAGCCATTAGATAAACGATATTGCCTTCAACAACGGGAATATTTCTCAAAGAAAGCTTTATTTCTCGGTTAATATCGAGGGGTAAAGCGATTGGGACAGAGTAGAGTGGAGCCACAACAATTCTTCCTGCTCGGCTCGTCTTAGGCTTGAAAACCTGTACATAATCTCCGATATTTACACCAGCGTTTTCCCGTATGAATTTATCTAATCTAATGAAATCGGCATCCTCCACATCCTCCCCGCTTCTATCTGGCCATGCGTAAGCGGCAGTAAGCTTTTTTCCCTGTATAGCTATTATTTCTCCAGTAACTATCTCGAGTTCATTCATCTTAGATTTCGGTAATCTAGCTCTATATCTGCCTATGTCTCTCGGGGATGCCTCTAAAACTTTTAATCGAATTTTTTTAGTTTCCTTATCACCAAATGGCAACATTGTATGATCACCGACCGTTGGAAGGCAATGCGAGTATTTTTCATTTACTCACAATACTAATAAATAATATTTTAATCCAAAGAGTTTTAGAGTTTTTTTAATCTCATGAGTTATCGAAACATGATGCAATCGGTATTTGAATTTGAATGTTTCATGTTTTAAGCTATATACTAAGGGATAAACAATGAAAAAGCACTTGGTAGCAATAATATTGATAGCTGTATTAATATTACCTGCACTTAAAAGTGAGAATATTCTCTCTATGGTACACAATAATTATCTAGGAAATCTCGAATTACATAATTTAGATGGGGATAACTCAACAGCTGGGATTATGCAAGCAAATTCAACAATAAGCACTAAAAATCTGGATTTTGAAAATTTACTTAAGTATGTGCAGAACCTGAGAGGAAATTTTTCAGAGTTTCCCTTAAGAACAACCGAAGATGGCTACATTAACGCAACATACTTTGGGATCTTAGCTTCTTATCTCCTAGGGATCATAGAGGACATCCAGGGACAGAATAAATTATCAAGGTTTTTAGAATACTTATACGATGAAGAAACTGGAGGATTTAGAGACTGGTTAGATGGTAAAGTAAGTATTCAATCTACTATGTATGCAATCTTAACAATGAATTTAACTGAACAATATTTCCCAGAATTCAATGCAACAAAAACAGCCAACTTTGTGTTAAGTAGGGTCATAAATGGTGGTTTTGCGGAGGTAAATAGAAGTTATGCTGACCCATACACCACAGCTATAGCAATTATAACCCTTAAGTATCTAGAAACACAAGTTAATAAATCTAGGTTAATTTCGAATATTGATTTTTACTCTGGCGTTAACTATATCATCGATAAATTCGATAAAACACATGGTTTTTATGACGAGAAGGTAGACCTCCCTGCCACAATACAAAATTACTGGGCATTAAAAGCTATATTAGTAGTGGATAAGGGTTCTCTATCTCCAATAAAAGAAGATATTGTAAAAATTTTCTTGAGTTATCTTTACAAAGGTGAGCGGGGTTCACTGCTAGGTGGTTTTGGTTCCTTGGGAGATAACCCGACAGTATTTGAGACGGGGATATGCATAGATGCATTACGATCTTTAGATTACAGCAACGAGACGCTTTTTGAATTAGCAATTAGATTTATAAATAACAGCCAATCAGTTTCAGGAGAGATATATGAGAATCCATATAGCAAGATAGGAGACATATTTCAAGCTACTGGAGCTCTCTTAACCTATTATGCAACAGGAAAAATGAGGGAAGCTATTAATGTAGAGAATTATATTATTCCATCAGAACAAGTTCCTATTGATTATGATAACCTGCAAATAAAATTAAGACTAAAAATTATAGAAAACGATCTAGATTTTCTCAACATAACTTATGAATTTAGAGAGAAGAATATTGGTGGAGAATTGGCTTTCGATGGTGTGTCGTATTATTATCTTAACATATTACCAAGTATATTAGGCTTCGGTAATTTCACAGTATTTTTTTATGTTTATTTACCCCAAACCATCTATACCACTAAATTAATGAGCTATGAGCTGAACTTCAGAGTTGGTTATAATCTAGTTACTGAGATTAATGCGACAGAATATAAACCCTCACAGACTCTATCATTAGAAGTGAACGTTACTTTCGGGAAAAATAACACAATTATAGATCAGGGAGAGCTAATAATTAATCTCACGAATATCAATAATGTTTTAGTAACTGGAGATAGATTTTCTTTGAGCGGTTCCCCAATTGTATATAATTGGACTATACCTAGCGATTTTGCTCTAGGTAAATACTTTATAGTACTATGTGTAAACGATACACATGGTTATAACCACACGTTAAAGAAAATCGAATTCACAATTCTTGATAAATTAAATATCACATTAACAAATGACCTGCCTCAGAAGTACTATCCAGGCACGCTTATAAATAGCTCTATTGAAGTAAGGTATAATTATTCTAGTGCGTTAATCCCGCAAATCCCAAAGGTGGAGGTCTCTATTAAAAACGGCACATATGAGTTTCTAGAGAAACAGCTCGAATGGATAAATATTGGATTGTTAAACCTAACAGTAGAATTACCAACAGTGATTCCGCAAAACAATAACCTAACTATGTTCCTAAGATTTAGTTGGCCTGGAGGTATTGAGCAGATAGTTTCCCTAGGAAACATAACAATTTATCTAGGCAGCATAACAGTTGGCAAAATTCAGAATCTGCTAGAAACTTATCTCTATGGAGAGAATTTCACTTTCGAGCTAGATTTACTTGTAAAGGAGACAAACAAGATTCTTAAAAATGCCACGTTAATGACACAATTAACAAATGGTAGCAATATTCCGCAATCATTTTACCTAAAATATAACTCCGATAATATGCTTTATGAAGCCAATCAAAAGATAGATCCGAATATTCCTCAGGGTTCGTACTTCTTAGCGTTTAAAGTCTATGTGCCTTACAATGCATCTTATGTGGACCTGATATCGGATGAAGAATATATTGTGAATGTAAATGGTACATTAAAAGGGGAACTGATCAGAATAAGTGGCGAATTATTGGAGGGAGAAGTAATAAGCATAAGATTTAAAGTCACGTGCTTAGAAAATAACAAGCTAATAAATGGATTAAATCTTATCGCAAATGCTACGTCAAAGAAGTTTAATGCTTCGAGCATTGTAACTGACATGGGATACGGTGAATACATCCTAATGTTTAGATCTCTCAAAGCGGGTAAATATAGCGTTAATGTATATCGGGTGAGTGATGAATACGAAGTAATGTCTTTTGAATTAAATATACAGAAGAAAGAAACGGAAACAGCCGCGTTTTTCGAGATGTATGGACCAGCTATATCAGTGGGAGTTATTATATCATTAATTCTGTTGTACATAGTAGCTTCATGGTGGTTTGGAGGAAAGATCTCTAGGAGATACTTGATAAGAAAATTAAAAAGGAAATAAAACATGATCTATCTATTTTTTATTTTATGTTTCTTATAAACCGCTCTATTCTATCCATAGCTTCACTTAGAATTGATATGGGGGGCAAATAAACTAACCTGAAATGATCTCGCCCATAAGTACCAAAACCAGAGCCATGAACTAGCAATACCTTTTCTTGTCTTAAAAGATCAAGCACAAATCCTCTGTCATTACCAGCGTATTTCTCAATATCTATTCGGGGAAAGATGTAGAATGCTCCCTGAGGCAAAACTGAAGATATACCAGGTATTTCATTGAGCCTTCTATAGACAAAATCTCTTCTTTCCCTAAGCTTCTCAACTAGGGTTTTAACATGATCTTGAGGCCCTAATAATGCTGCAACAGCGGCTTTCTGAGCAGGAGTGAAACCAGATATTCTAACCATTAAAAATTTCAACATAGCTTGCCAAATGCGATCTAATTTGTTTTCTGGATCCCACCTATACATATACCCGACACGCCAACCAGTAGCTAAGTAAACCTTACTTAAACCATAGAGGACTAAGACAGGGACATCACTGGTTAGCGAAGCAGCATTTGGGGCTTTTTCGCCACTAAATACGATTCTGTCATAAATTTCATCAGAAATGACGAATAAATCATTTTCCCCAGCTATATCAATTATTTCCTTAACTAATTTTGCTGGATATACGGCTCCAGTGGGGTTATTCGGGTTAATTAGAATTATAGCCTTAGTCTTATCAGAGATCTTTCTTCTAATGTCATCTATATCTGGGACCCATCTTTCTTCCTCAACCGTTCTATATTCAATTGGTTTAACATCATAAAACTCTGCCGCAGATATATAGGGTGGGTAAACAGGACTCGGCACAAGTACTTCGTCGCCTGGACAGAAGGCTGCGGCCAGTATAGCTAGTATCGCCTCAGCAGTACCATTTGTAACCAGAATATCTTCCTGTTTTATTGATACGTCATTGTCTCTTTTCTCGCGTTTTATGATTGCTTCTTTCAATTCATCTAAGCCGCTGCTTGGTGCATAAAAGTTATATCCTTCCTTTACAGCTTCACAAAACGCTTCCTTGACGTGATCTGGCACATCAAAATCGAATTTTGTTGGATCACCTATATTCAAGTATAATATTTTAG
>JAHQWF010000131.1 GCA_029856055.1 Candidatus Njordarchaeota archaeon
GAATCAATAGAAGTAATGTGGATATATGGAAAGGATATGTGAAAAATGTATCCGGTGTTTCAGGGCTTTCTGTTTCAATAGTTCAGGAGGTGCTGGATGGTGTTCAAAATACAATTCTTGAAACACCCACCCAGCATGAAGGATATACCACAAGAAAACAGCTCAGAAGTCTTGTAGCAGATATTCTGAATAATCTGAACTATCAGATACAGATGCAGAAAGATGATGATTCTCTTGTATACAATGATTATTTTGTTGATTTTGCTAAGAGATTAGAGAGGTTTGTAGGGAAGAAATTTGTTGTTTCAGATAAGTATGGTTTAGATGAGGGGTACGCTGGATGGGTAGTAATTTATAGTGAGGGCAAGAAATGGGAAGAAACTGATGCGGGCAAATTTATTGTTCTTGATCCAAAGACAGGTAAGATTATTAAAAAAATTAGAGTTAATGAAACAGAGAAAAACTAATTGGATTATAAGGTGAATTTCTAATGAATGTGAAGGAAATAATTAAAGATATTTTCTATGTTGGTATTGATGACAAGAAAACTAGATTTTTTGAAGCTACTTGGCCAATACCGAATGGAATTAGCTATAATGCCTATTTAATAAAGGATGAGAAAAATGCTTTGATTGAAGGCGGAGTTAAAGTCGATTACTCGAGGGAGTTTTTTAGAAAGCTTGAGAAGATTATTGATCTCAGTGAATTAGAATACATTGTTATTAACCATATGGAGCCAGATCATACTGGGACTTTGCCCCAACTATATAGGTTGGCTAAAAATGCTAAAATAGTTGTTTCTCAGAAGGGTAAAGAATTACTAGCTGATTTCTACAAAATAACAGATAGTGATAGAGTAATAGTAGCTAGAGACGGAGACGAGATAAAGCTAGGTAAGAGGACTTTAAGACTTATATCTTCTCCATTTCTTCATTGGCCAGAAACAATGATGACATATGAGGAGACAGATAAGGTATTGTTCAGCGGAGATGTATTTGGTTCGTTTGGAGCATTGAATGGACGTTTATTCGATGTTAACTGGGTTTTAGATGATTACTTATTTGAATTAAAGAGATATTACACCAATATTGTAGGTATGTTCACAGGACCTACTCAGAACGCGCTTAAAAAATTGAGGATGCTAGATATCAATTTTATTGCTCCTTCTCATGGACCGATAATAAAAGATTATAAAAATAAGGTCTTTTCTCTATACGACAAGTTAAGTAGGTATGAGAGCGATAAGAAAGTCACTATTATTTATGGTACTATGTATGGCTACACTGAAGAACTGGTTAGTGTTCTTGCTCTAAGGTTGTATGAAGAAGATATACCCACTTCAATTATTAATGTAACCAATGTTCATCCTAGCTACATTCTAGCAGATGCATGGGATTCTAGCGTTATAGTTCTAGCCGCTCCTACTTATGATGGGAAATATTTCCTACCTGCCTATAATGCAATGTATGTTATATATGCCAAGAGATTGAGAAACAAGAAGTATGCTGTAATGGGATCATCGGGCTGGTCTGGTAAAGGTTATCTAAGAGTAATTGAGTTAGCTAAGGAGTTGGGCTGGGAATTAATCGAGCCAGTTGTTGAGTATAGAGGAGCAGTAGATGAGGAAGAGATAAAGCTTGTTGATGAACTAGTTGATAATATTGTGAGTATTCTCAAAAAAGGGTGAGAATTTGAGCGCTCAAATACCTCTCAAACTTCTCAAAGATTTTTTCGAAGACGAGATAATAGCCATGAATATCTATGAATTTCTCAAAAAGAAAAGCAGAGAAAAGAAAGATATTTTCGAAAAATTCGCTGAAATGGAGAAAGGTCATTCAGAGTTCTGGAAAGATCTAACTGAGAAAACCTATGGAATAAAATTAAAAGTGGGCATGAAGCTAAGATTAAAAATTCTTTGGAATAAGTTCATAGCGCTTATAACACCTCTTACATTTATGATTAATTATCTCGAACTTGGCGAAAGAAGCGCATACATCGTGTATTCGAAGTTACTAGAGTTAGTGAAAAATGATGAGGAACTATATCAAAGTGTTAAGAAAATTGTTTACGATGAGATAGAGCATGAAGGAGTATTTATGAACATGCTGATCGGAGAAAAATCCAGGCTAGCTAAGATAAAAGATGCTATATACGGAATGACTGACTCACTAGTTGAGATTCTGGCTCTAGTGATTGGTTTAGTAAGTGTCATAGCATCGCCCCTGACAATAGGTTTAGCTGGGTTAATATCGGCTGTAGGAGGAACATTCTCGATGACTTCTGGGGCATATCTGTCATCTAAGAGCCAGAATGATCTTTACGAAGGAGCTGTGGAAGAGATAAAGATAAAAGAGATGCTAGCTAGAAACTTATTGGAAGAAAATCTAAAGAGCGCTTTAATCGAGAAAGGCTTGAGTGATGAGTCAGCAAAATTGCTGATTGATGCAGTTAAGGAGAAGCCTGAAATACTTGGAATTTTAGTTAGATCAATAGCTATGGAGGAGACTCCGACAAATCCAAAAGAGGTTGCTTCAACAACAGGAATTTACTATGTTTTGGGAGCATTACCTGCGATAGTACCATTTTTCATAGCTGCACCCCTAGGATTAACATCGATTATAGCAGCAATGATAGCGGTGTTATTATCATCTATAGTATCGTTTCTGACAGGTATATTTACTGGAGTTTTATCGGGGATAGATATAAAAAGAAAAGCTCTGGAAAATGTCATAATTATTCTAGGAGCGACGGCAGCGACATATTTAATTGGAACAGCAGCTAAAATATTTTTGGGCATAGAAATCTAAGATCTCAGATTTCTCTTATTTTTGGTTTTCTAGCTTCCAGAATAACAAGGATAGATATAACTAGAACTAAAATTGTGGATATTCCTCCAATTATTTTTGCAATCATAGAATAGCTCTCTCGTATTATAAATAAGTTTAATATAGTAATTATTATCATAAATATTATCCCTAACGATATTCTCCGTCTACTTTTAGAATCCTTCATTAACCAAGGCAATATAAGTAGGAATAATCCTCCACCAGCATTACCAGCGATTCCAAGGGCATCTGTAGCTATTTTCGATACATCATTTATCTCAAGCAGGATAACAGATACCAGCGTTATAAATGTTATAAAGAACCAAACAGTTTCTCTGTTAACTCTTATATCTAAACTTAACCTATCAGCCATAGTATCTGTGAACCCCATGTAAGCTATGGATACGGAAACCAGAGCGAAAACATTAGCTATAATAATGACAATTAATCCAATTACTGATAAACCTATTTCCTCAAGCTTTCTAGATAGAGCTATGAAAGCATGTTCTCTCTCTATACTCGAGTAAATCAAGATACTTGGATCTACACTGAGTAGTATCAATAAAGTGAATATTATGTATGTCGATATAGATAACAAAACTGCTAGCAGAACAATCTGTTTACCCGTTTTCTTGCATTTAATTACCCAATCGTATATCAAGATATTGTATATTCCAGAACCCACATACATAAAAATTATTATCGATGTTGCAGCTACAAGCGCTTCTATTGATTTAGGTAAAAGCAAAATATATGTAGTCAACTTGTTTTGCTGCAGCAATATAAGAAAAGCTATTAATGGTGTCCCAATAATCAAAGATATTTTAAAAATAGTTAAGTAGGAACTAGCTTTATGTCTAGGCAAAACATCATCCTCGATCCTCAAACCTATCCGTGCCTTAAAAAACCTCTCTGGATAATACTCACCAATAATTAAACTAATAACGAAAGCTGTTGTTGCTAAGGTAACCTTGAGTTCAGAGCTTGCTGTTAAACCTAATAAACCAATTGTTATTGCCCAGATACCTATCATCAATGATATTTTTAAGACGAGATCTAAACTAGTGGTACCTGTAAATATCTCTTTCTTTGAATAAACAGTGAAAATAATCAAGCTAGCAAAAATTATGGTTATACCAATAAAAAGCATCTCTAATATTGTGTTAAAAGATGCGTATAAGGACAATTGTAATAGAGATTTCATACCGTAAAGAACATATACTAGATCAGCAGGTAAAGTATAAAGAGCTAGTCCAATAGTAAAAGCTAAACCACCAAACCTCGCTAATCCAGAGTACCTTAATCCCTCATCGTAAAGAGTTAAACCAGTGCGCAAAACTATTTTCCCTCTTAAAGCTGTACTAACGCTCTGAAGCAATCTTAAATAAATTAGATAAAATACAATGCCCAATATGATTAGCAAAGCAATTAAAGCAATGGCTCCAGTATCTATTGAAACTAATGGTAAAGCTAGTATACCTCCTCCAACTATTATTCCAATACAATAGAACGCTAGAATCAGTGATTTCTTGTTATTCATATATCTTGACCTCTAATAACTCTGATCTCTTTTGATGTTTATATGGTTAGATAACTGTTTGATAAGCCTAGTGAAATAATATATTCTCTATATCTCTAAGATCCAAAACAAGTCTATTCTCATCTAATTGTAATTCATTTTTATTTCTAACTATCTTAGCTATTAAGACAAAGTAATTCACTGGAGATGTTAATCCAGTTTTAGCTGATTTCATTTCTAGGTCTCTGAGAATCCTCATAGCGTCTTCAGCATTGATTTCACGCCATTTACCTTCGATAAATGTTGTGGATTTTCCTGGCTCCCGAACTATACCGTCTATCTCTATATCTTTATACCACCATTTACCTATCTCTACTGGTCTCGTCCTTATTATTCTTTTATTATATAAGTGTGGCACAATTTCAATTATTAAGTCCTCAAACACTCTAGAAAGATATTGATTAAATGTATCCTTAATATATTTATAAGCTTCATCTATGTAACCAACTTCAAGCATTGACCTAAGCTTATAGACGTAAGTGAACCAGAACCTGAAATAGTTATCAACAAAAACTATTCTCACAGGCTTCTTAAAACCAAGTGGTCTAATCCGTCTAACAATATCTAAATCCTCAAGCAACCATAAATACCTGTTTATGCTTCTGGTATCCACTTTAGCTATATTAGCTACCTCGCTTGGTGAAGTATGTCCTTCAGCGACAGATCGAAGTATCGTGAAGTATACTCTCGGCTCCCTGACCTCTTGTCTAAGAATATTCAATGCTTCATCATAAAGGTAACTTCCAGGAATAATTATTGATCTAATATTATCAACAACACTTGCTTCTGGATCAATTTTCTCTAAGTATGCGGGCGTTCCTCCAACAATACTATATATCTTGATTAAATCCTCAATACTATATCCTGGGAAGAAGCCACTTATATCAAGAAAACTCAATGGTTTCAATTTAATAGACATCTCTCTTCTTCCAAAAATAGGGCTCTTATAACCAAGAAGTTTCCTCTCAAAGAATGAAACAGCAGAACCGCATAAAACCAGCATTAATTTAGAATAACCCAACTTCTCATCAATAGCTCTCTGTAATCTCGACGGAAAGCTAGGGTCAGAATCAACAATATACTGAAACTCATCAAGAATAACCAACATTTTCTCCTTAGATAATTTAGTAATTGCATCTAGAATATCAATAATATCCCCGGAAATAGGTAGATTTAACACATCTTTTGTCCTATCTGAGAACTCACTACAAATTATTTCATAAGGCGCCTCCACACTAATATAATATATGCTTTTTTTCCCCTTAGAAAATTCCAGCAGCAACCTAGTTTTCCCAACCCTCCTTCTCCCATAAACAATAACAAGAGAGAAATCTTTATCACTCCACAATTTATTTAGGCTAGCTAACTCTCGATTTCTATTTATAAAATCTTTTCGCTTCATATGAAGACACCATTAATTACGCTTATTATAATAAGTCATTACTAAATATTAATATATTACATAGAAATATCAGATATTACTTATCGTGCACGAAAAATTTCACAAATTGAGATTAACTACGTGTAATTAAGTTTAAAATAAACACTAATTTATTAATTAAATAAATAGTAACTTGAATTTCAATAAACAAACACAAAGCTATAAATAATCCAATCATGCTCCTTACTTTCCTGTAAACTAAAAGAAAAAAGACCAGGAACCATGATATCAATTAATTCACCCAAATAGAAACTTGTAGAGGAAAATCAAATATAATATTGAAAAATAAACTATTTTAGATACCGCTCCACAAAAGAAAAGTGATGATGAAAGCTTTTTTTAGGGGTAGTAATTTTTTCAGCGATTTCATATGGAAACGCTTGTAAGAGAATAAAGCTAGCTATCCCTGACAATTTCCAAAGCATAATACTTACTAGTGGAATAATTTCACGTGGAAATGAATCTATAATAAATGGAGCGAGCGATGAGGCTATTAGATGTCTGATATCCTCTCCCCGCAGAATTAGATATATTCCATATAATGCTACAATCATACTAAACACCATTGTTAATCGACTATAAACTGCAGTATCTGTAAGATTATCCATCTCTAATCCAAAATACTTCTTTGAAATACCTAGTTCACTTTTATAGAGAATGAGAATAGCTATTAAAAGAAGAGTGATCAAATATAATGAATTTAGAATCAAAATATGAAGATAACTCAGTGCACTTAGATAAATGCTAAACCACTTTATAGCAATAAAGAAAATAAACCAATAAAGATAGGCAACAAACTAGTATAAACATAGAAGCTTAACATCATGCCCACTCATTAAATGCACCACTTTGATTAATTACAGTCTTCTGAAAAATAAGAATAGTTCAGAGCAATCATGAAACCATTTTGGTGAAAAACCTCAGGTTATTCCTAATACCGTGCGCATAGATTCGCTATCTAGAATTACGAGAGTATTACGTATCTCATGCGACATAGATTTTTTGCTTATTTATATATTGTCTTGCATATTTTCTTTTGGATCATTTTTATAGGGTGATGCTATGCGTGATGTATTTGATAGACGTAACTTAGTTTATGGAGATTACTCAATCGTTTTTCAATTTCTTACACCACCTTACTTAATTATAGCTCTTGGGGATTACCATGATGGTCCATTGCTCGATTTAACTACATTCTCTTTCATTTCCGATGAAATCTTCTTTGCACCAGTTTACAATAAGAATCAACTGAAGAGAGCTATTAGAGAGGGAATAGAACTTGGATTACCGATATTACTACTGAATATCAATAGGTTATTTTCTTTCCGCAAATTCAGCGATCTCAATAATACACTTCATGAATTATTAAATAATTATGATGGGCAAGTACTCATAACAACGAATGAGCTTAAATCCAAGAGATTTCCTCCACCCCCTAACGCTCCACATTATATCCGGCATTTAGTTGATGTAGTTGTTTTCTTGCGTAGATCCAATCACTCTTACGTGATCTACGTGATTAAGCACCCATTTATACCCTACTCTAAGTTTGTTTGGAGGTTTTCTTATGGGAAGGAACTTCCCCTCTTATCGTTCATATCTCCAAGCCTTAGTTAGTGATGTTGAGAAAATTAAGAGGCTGGTTAAGGATAAGAGGATTGCTGATTCTTTAGATGAGATAGTGGATTTCTTGATCCGAGAAAGCGGATCTATTAGTGTGTCGCAAAATTATATTGTAATGCAGCTTCTTCTTGTCATAGCTAAGGTTCTTGCGGAGGTAAAGAAGGATGATGGAGGGGATAATACTTGATGTCGAGTTAGATGATGTTACCAAGATATATTTTTTGAGAAAAGGTCGCAAGGAAGTAATTAAGATTGATTTCCAGCCGGTTATCTATGTTTCTGAAAGTGATTTCTATAAGTTTGAAGAGCTCTTCTCGCCAGTGATAATAGATGTTGAATTCACTAAGAAGAGGATAGGTTTCTCTGATGAAAAAGTGGATCTAGTTGGGATACGCGTTAGTTATAGAGATTACATCAAGTTAAGAGAATTGCAGGGTACCCTTTCTTTCAACATATATCATCTAGACTTATATGAGGAACACTTATTGATAGAAGTCCCCTCTATTAACCCAGTAAGCATTAGAGTTAACAAGAAAATTCAAGGCGAGTATCTATGGGGACTTAACACGGGGGTACCAGACTACTTGAAAGCTATAGAGTTGAGAAAGAAAGGATACTTATTTATTGTAAATAAAGATGGTGAAGAAGAAGTTTACTTATCCCTGCAAGAAATTATGAAGGAGCTTAACCCCAGCATAATAGTAACTAGCGAGAAAATAGATTTCCCTGGAATAATAACGCTAGATCCTCTTAACCATGATAAATACGGTGTAGCGGGATTAATGGAGAAAGCTTATTTCTCGTGCGCCTCGCCACGCAGAGTGGTTGGATTAACTATCGGGAATAGTATTGAGTCTAGGCAAGAGAGATTTGCTCTAGATGCCGGCATGGTTTTGCCTATTAAGGAGAATGAGAATGTTCAGGTAGGTAGGTTAAGTGAATATCTTAGTCTTGATGTGGGTGGACTAATAATCACACCAGATCCGGGAGTATACGAGAATATCGTTGCTCTTGATTTCACGAGCATGTTCCCTTCAATAATTTTACGCTATAATATATCATATGAGACCTGCGGTTTACGGGGCACAAAGAAAATTGATAATAAGGCCTTCTTACCACACTTAATAGAGGAACCATACGCTAGGAGATTATTCTTTAAGAAGATTAATAATGATGATGCTAAGCGTCGAGCAAAGGCTCTTAAACTCTTGTTAGCTGCTTCCTACGGTTATGCTGGTAAGTTAGATAATCGATTCGGTAACATGTACTGTAATTTCTGGATAAATAAGATGGCGAGGGAGATAATGCTTAAGGTGATCGAGCTGGCTAAAGATCTAGGTCTAAATGTTGTTTACGCAGATACAGATTCAGTATTCGTGTCTAGAAATGATAAACTAGAGTTATTTATTTCAAAAATCAAAGAAATGTTTAATCTACCTATTAAGATCGAGCATGATTTCAGAAAAGTAGTTTTTATTAGGGGTGTTAACAAGCAACCAGTAGTAAAGAGGTATTTCGGATTAACTAGGAGTGGAGAATTAGTTATCAAGGGCTTAATGGCTATCAGTAGCAATGTTCCCTTCATGATTAGGACTGCTCAAAAAGAAATGATGAGAGCTATGCTTAACAAGAAAATGGATTTTATTCAGGGAATCTATGAGAGTTATCGATCGAAATTGTTGAATGGTGACGTAACACCAGATGAATTAGCCTTCAATTTGCGTGTTGGTAAGAATTTCTATGAGTATAAGAATAACAGCGCGATAGCTCGAGTGGCAAGGAGATATAGGTTGCGTAAAGATAGTTTGGTAGAAGTGATATATAGTGGAAATAACTTAGTTATGAAATCAGATTACAGAGGTATTTATAACGTGAAGAAGTATCTAGAACTCCTTGATAAAGCTAAACGTGAAATATTTCCAGGTGATTATTAATTTTTAATGATTCTTTAGCTAGATTAGCGCAACAAAGTGGTTATGCTGATGAAGTTTTAAGCACTACAGCTATATCAGTGGACACTTATATTGTTGGTGCTTTTCTAAATGTCACTCAAGAAATC
>JAHQWF010000041.1 GCA_029856055.1 Candidatus Njordarchaeota archaeon
ACCTAATGCTCTTTGAATAGTTTCATTTGTCCCTGTGAATGGTAATGTTTCAATAACACCAAAGATTATTGCTAATATTGCGGTCGGTAATAAGGAAACGACTTTTGGATATGATCTTATAATGATTTTTTCATCTTCCATTTTATTCACGACTCCAGGAAAAGCTTTAAAGAAAAAACATATTTTGCTTTTAATAAATTTACTGGTCATGAGTAACAATAACAGTAATAAAGATAGTAGTGTATTAAAAAGAGTCATCAAGAATGACGTTGAGATATAATGGCAGTGGTGACTAAAGAGATGGGGTCAGGAAGGATAGCAGTTTTGTTTGGTCTTTTGGTGATAGCACTAGTTTTATCTCCATTACCATTACATGCCACAGACATAATTACTGAATCGAATAGTATCAGTGATAAATACAGACAGAATGAGCAAATTGAGATCTATGCAACTATTATAAACAATAGAACTGATACGCTTACTGTCAAGCATTTCAATGTAACAATTATTTACGCTAAAGCTGTAGCTAGACAAGTAAGGGTCGCTAAAAGCATTATCAAAGATTTAGGAAATGTAAAGCTGAATTACCATGAAGCATTATCAGTGCATGTTGTGATTCCATTAAAAACACTTCCACCCGATACATATAACCTTACAGCTTCGTTTCTGTACTACTATGATGTAGGAGACGAGAAGAGAGCATTTGTTATAGTCAACGCAAAGTTCCAACTACTACCATTTATCGAGATTCCTCCAGCCGTAATATTCGTGGGAATCATTATGTCAGCGATTATTATAGTTTACGTAGGGTATGGTCTAGCAGGTAGAATTAGTAGATTTAGTCGGAAGTAAGATTTTTGATATATAATCAATCATCTTTTTTGCGGCTTTACTTCTATGTGAATATAAATTCTTCTCATTTAGATCCATCTCAGCGAAAGTCTTATCACTCTCATTAGGAATAAAGATAGGATCGAACCCAAATCCATGGGAGCCTCTAGGACATCTAGCTATCTTACCAGTTACTTCACCAATAAATGTAACCACTTTATGGCCATCCCAAAAAGCTATTACAGACAAAAATTTCGCGTCTCTTTTCTCTATGTCTCCCAGTAGTCTTAGAACGCCATCTATTCCGATTGTTTCGTAAACATAATGGGAATAAGGACCTGGAAATCCGTTTAATATATCTATAAATAACCCTGCATCTTCTATGAAGAATGGTTTTCTAAAATCTGTATTTTCTAGGATCCATTCAGCAGCGTATCTCACTATTTCTTCTAAATTCTTAGATTGGATCTCGATTTTCTTGATGTCAGCACGCTTGAGCTTGACGTGCTTTAGACTAGTTCTAAACATATTATTTATTTCTAAAAATTTGTTTCGATTACTTGTTATAAAAAATAGTTCATCCATTTTTATTCACCATAGTGCGCATTGACTATATTTGCATATTCAAAAACCATATTAGGATACTAGTTGCCTTAGTAATTAATTAGATAAAAAATACCATATATCAAAGCTGTAATCGAGTTCGAATATCAAATTGAAAGTTTGATCGAGGTAAATCATATGGGAAAAATCATCTTGTATGGGGAATTAGCTAGGAGAGCGGGCGTAAAAGAGATTGGGGTTGAAACTTCAGGTAAAACATTATTAGAATTACTACGTTACATATCTAAGAAGTATGGTATTGAGAATTTAATATTCAGTAGTAAGAATAAAGTTAGACCGATTTATTTAGTGATTGTAGATAATAAAGATTACTTAACTTTAGGTTTCCTCAATAAGAGACTGGAGGGAGAAAAGATCATAAAGATTATACCAACAGTCCATGGAGGTTCATGTTAGATTCTTATTTGTGTTTTAATCTTATCTCGGTCCAGATATCTCTTGGGACCGAAACGCCAACTAGATATACTAAGTCTCTTGAAGTTAGTTCTGCGACTATCAATCTTTTATGTATCTTTAGTTGGAAGAAGTCATAAGTCGGGGTACCTTCTCCGCAAGGAGATTTCCTGACAGAGAGATATAAAGATTTCGTGGGTAATCTAATGGGCCCAGAGATCTTCGCCCCTCGTGTTCTTAGGATCGCTGCGAGACTATTGGTAAAATTCTCTATCTCACTCGGTCGTGTGCCAGCTATCTTAAGTAAAACCTTCATTCTCTTGACGCGGGGCATGCGGCGCCTTCTTCCACGAACCATTTTTCTGGTTTGTGTCCGTTCTGAGGACATACTAAAGCACCATTATTTATGTTTATGGACATGTGTTTAGTTATTTTTCTGAATATTTATATCGTCATAAATTACAGAGCTTTTATACAAATCTAAAGGCTTTCTTTCTATATGGTTTCTAAACGTATTTTAATTTAACTGTATCTATATAGTAACCTATTATTCCTCCTATTAACGCAGATAAGAGTCCGAATGAGAAAAACAACGCTATGATGTTGATTATGTTACTTACTCCGCTCACAACGATGTATGACATTATATTAGCGAAATATCCAGCTATGAAACCGCTTAATAAATCTGATGCAATTAGACCTCCAAGTGCGCCGATTAGCACAGTTGCTGATATAACTATGAATGCACCGAATATGTATGAATTTATGCCTAGTAGCGTTGTTAAATAGTAAGCGGATATGGGGTTCTCTAGGATCAAGTAATACATAATGCCAAACGGTATAGATACTATAAGTGACAGTAAGAGGGACCGAAGAGGGGTGGATCTCCATTTTGGGAGAAAGCGAAGGTGCTTTTGAACAGTCCGCCTTATTATTGAATTCATTTCACCGCTACTACTTTCCGTCTCAATTACTATACCTTCTTCCAAAGAAACTTTCTCGAGAACATTACTAAGGGACTCGACTAAATCTCTCAACATTCTTGTAGTTGCTCTTCTGTGATCTAAACTGTCAGATACAGCTACAGTCCAAAATACGCTATCTCTATATCTTCCTGAAAAAAAAGTTAGGGCGAAACCGTTGAAATCTATTCTCTGCGGAGCTGCAAAAGTTTCTTGACCAAAATTGAGGAGAGCGGATATTAAACTCCCAACAAGTATCTCGTCTTTTCCCCTGAATAATGTCTCTGGGGCTTGAGAGTGTTTCCAAACATATATTGGGGTCCCACTTGAATCGAGAATAAATATTGCATGGATCAAGAAACTCACCAGTATAGTCAGTACTTAAAGGATACATCATCAGACTCAGAGATCACCTCCCTCATCATAGAAGGTGAGGGTTTTATGAAGACATGCCACATAGTTGTGGCGCCGGGGGGCGGACTCGAACCGCCGACCGCCCGGTTAACAGCCGGACGCTCTACCAACTGAGCTACCCCGGCTCTATATTTAGTTAATTATGAGTAAAGTCAGTTCTTTTTAAAATATTTTTCTTTTTAATGAACAAATATATCTACATGAAATAACATGTATGCCTTTGTAGCCCACCTATATAAAAAGGATAATTGATTGATTTATTATAGTTGTCAAGTGAATTATTAGTAAGTATGAAATAATTAGAGATAACATAGCGTTTGAAGAAATTGTTTGAATGCTTATTGTAAGGGAAATAATTGGGCTTTCTAAAATTAGTGTGAAGAACAAGCTTGTAGGTGTTACAGATAAGGACACAAAAATGTTCAATAGAAAAATAGTTGATAGGGTAATTGTGATAAATTGGTCATTAATTGTTTCTAGAATAGTTGAAAGGGTCTCAAATATCACCACTTGTGAAGAAATTTGAGATGCGATGGCTAGAGACTTGATTAGTATTCTCGAGGCCATATGCTAGACCCTATATCAATAATCACATAAATAATTCATTCCGAAATTTAAGTAATCCAAATGTTTCAGGATAACTACTTGAAAAATGAACTATAAGTAGCCTTAAGGAGCGCTTTATTTTTTTGATGAAAAATCTATTATCAACGAACTCTTCCCACACGGATCCTAGCGCCGGAATCAGGCTATCTCTTTGTTCATTATCAATTGATGATATATCTGGTCTTAAATCATGGGGGATCTCGGATCTAACATGATTTGAAACAATTATAGTAAAATTCTTTGTCATTTTAACTAATATTTCTCCGAGTAAAACAATCAATTTCAATTGTTCTAAAGGCCAGTCATCTTCGTTCTCAAATAATAGTTCTTTCACAAATAAGTTAGGTATAGAATCTATTAAAATAAGACCGTTTGACCTATAAGACTCCCTAGCAAGATCTCTTAGTGATCTATTTAAACCACTAATGTCGATATATTTTTGGACAAATACTCTATCCAATACATCATTCGGGTTGCACCCCAACCATCTACAAACCCTTAGTAGATAATCAGAATCAAAAGTATTATCTATATCGTAGTAATAAGCGACTCTGTCCTTATTAGAGCATAAGAAACTCACAGTTAAATGATGTAGCAATTTTGTTTTTCCCGAACCAGCAGGACCACATATCTCTGTTATTTCTCTAAGAGGTATGCCTCCTAAACGGTCAATAAAATTAATGTATGATGGAAAGAACTGCACGAGATTCATGTCTTCTTCGGTAGACAATCTACATCCTCTTCTAATATATGTTAAAACTATCCAATTAATAGAATTTATTTACGTTCTACTTCGATTAATAAAGTATTACTATTTTCTTTTCTTTAGAGAATTAAAAGAATTAATTGATGAATAACGATCTTCAATCTTAATGGAGGGGCTTGATTATATCGAGAGGCGGATCAAGTACCTTGAACTCGTGGCATATTAATCTTCGAATGAGCCCTCTAATCTATCTAACGCGTCTTTAACCGTATCTTCATCAATTACTATTCTTTTAGCTTCTTTATCTTTAACAACACCGCGTTTGACTGAAGTCTCTTCATCAACTTCTACAGGTTTTAGACTAACTGGACGGGACTTCTTATTTACTACTTCTTTATATCCGCAAACTGGGCAAATAGCTATAATTTTCCCTTTTTCTTCCCTCAACCTCATAACAGACCCGCATTTTGGGCAAAAATGAGGAGGCATACGAACACCAATTATTGGAAAATCTCTATAGCAAAAGTTATGTTAGTTAGGAGCTAGACGGTATATAAATTTAATTGGAAAAAATTACCTAAAAAACTAAAATTCCAAAAAAATCAGTAAGAAATATATTAGAGAATTTATACAAGAACGAAAGTTAAGGATGAAGAAACTAACCTGCACTGATCAGATGATGAACGTGCACCACGCGGATGTAATCAATGTAAATCTTAGTTGCCTCTAAGTTTTTAATTTCCTTAACCAAAAAATAACTGATGGCCCCAATTTTTTATTTTGATATAACTTACTTACTTCTGCTACAGCTTCCTCATACGTTTTAGCTCTTAACCCGAGTTTTCTCCATCTACCATTTGCCAAAGCTCTTCGAATGCTCGGATAGATCTCTACGCGATATATTTCACGAACTATGACTTTATCTCTCCATTTAAATATAGCCAATGGCTTAATAGATTTGCTTTGAATTTTCTCTGCTATTTTAACCCAATTATCACCAACACGTATCTCAGCCGTTTTTTCTCCGCGCTTTAATGCGTCCAAGAATTCTTTTTTTATATAAAATATTGGCATTGTTAAAGCCCGTGAAACTACTGCTATAAAAGATGTAATTTTGTTAAGAAAGATTTAGGACACGGCATTATAAATCTCACGAATAATTGTCTTAGCTATTGGCTAGGTGAATCTTTATTCTAGATGTGACAGAAGTAATTAAGTCATCAATCATTTCCTCTTCGTCACTAAGCAACTTCATATTTCTGTTTCCATCGTGTCTAGACAGATAAACAGCTATTTTGGAAATCGTATAATTACTAAATCTAGAAATTTCGTTAACCAACCGCCACACATAGATATTCTCTCTAGCGCTAATTGAATCACTTAATATATAGTTAAGACTCTCTTTCATCAAAATATTTCCTTCGGAATCCTCCATTATTAAGCCATGGTTCTTTAAGACATTAATCAATATATGTAAGTCTTGTACATTTATGAGGCAGTTTTCATCTTCTATCCTTATAAAATTATTATTTTTTTTGAGTAGTTTGCAAACTATGTAAACAAGCTGGGATAAGAGTTTTTTAGATAAAATTTTGTTAGCGGATAGTGCTGCATGGATTATAATTAGTATAAGTGAGAAAGCGTTTGTTTCTCGTATCATTTTTCAGCCCGAAATTAATTCTTCTCAAAAGTTATTGCGAAAAGTTATTTAAATATGAAGATATATCTTAATATCATCTAAAGATTGCATCGAGTTGATATAGTGGTAACGTATATTTTATATTTTGTTAAATCGGAATTGAATTAAGTACTTCTAAATTACACCAGTAACATTCACTAGTTCATAAATCGGAGGTCTATTTATGGAAAGTGTTATAAGAGGATTAGCGAAGCTGGTTAAACGTTTAGGTTTCAGTGAAGGCTACGGAGTTATATATGCTCATTTACTTCTTTCAGATAGGCCATTAACAGTTAAGGAACTTGCCCAAAAAACGGGTTATAGCCAAAGTGCTGTCGCAGCTTACTTGATGGTGCTCCATAGAGCTTATTTGGTCGATAGAATGAAGCAGGGGGCTTCATACGCCTATGTCGCTAAATTGGATTACATCAGTCGCTACAAAGAAAAGTTGCGTGAGCTGGTAGAAAATGACTTAGCGCCTCTAATAAATGCATTTGATAAAACAGTTAATGATGTTAAAGATGAATCTAAAAGAAGGCACTTAAAGCTGGTTCTAGAGGAGTTAAAAAAGATAGATAAGTTTATGCGTAAAGTTCTGGAGATTGAGGTATAACTACTTTATATTGCGTAGAGGTGTATATTACTAGCACTGATTAATGCTGTTTTAGGGATTATTATGGAGAACGATTTTCAAAAATACATTTTAACACTGGTTAAAAAATCAAGTTATTTAAAAGATAAATTAAAACAAATTAGTAATAGAATTGAAGAATTGCGAGAAGAAAATCAAGATTTGGAAGAGACTATGGATGAATTGGAGGCTTCTATTGAAGTTTTAGAAGAAGATATTTTGAGAATTAATGGTTTGTTGTCAAATGTTCAGACGGAGATAGATAGCATGCTTGGGGAATCTGAGGAATCAGAGAAAATCCAAGAAATATTCGATAAACTAGAATATTTAGAGAGCAGGCTTGATGAGATAGGGTCTGAGATAGATGATTTGGAAGATGAGCTATCAGAATATGAGTAAGTAATGGAAATTTAAGGTTTAAAACTAAAACTGAGATTGATCATAGAAAATATATTTATCTGCGTTTCTCTAAAGTATATTTAGTTGATATTAACTATCAATTTTTTGTGATGAGAAATAATAAAACTGATTTAATGATGAAGGTTCCGAGTGCTGAAATTTCAAATTATTCACCGTAATTTAAATTAAATAGTTTTTCATCTTTTGTTAACTTAATAACAAAGAATTTTAATGATAATTTACTTAGTGAGTTGAGATGAATCATATTAGAGAGCCTGTTGTTGCAGGGCAATTTTATGAAAAAGACCCAAGGGAATTGAGGAAGAGAATTGAATGGTGTTTTAAGCATCCTCTTGGTCCGGGGAAGCTCCCTACGGAGAAAGGCGAGGGCTTTGGTGTTATTATTAGTGCTTTAGTACCGCATGCGGGATACATTTATTCTGGTCCTGCAGCAGCACATGTTTATTATGCATTGGCGCAACAAGAGAAGCCCGAAACCGTGATAATATTAGGTCCGAATCACACAGGATTAGGAATGCCTATATCCTTATATGCCAAAGGTGGTTGGAAAACGCCATTAGGAGTATTAGAGATAGATGAGGAAGTATCAAAGATACTATTGCAAAGCGAAATAATCCAAGAAGATTACCTTGCGCATTCTGGAGAGCATAGCATAGAAGTACAATTACCATTCTTGCAATATATCTATGACTCAGAGATAAAAATCGTACCGATTGCTATGATGGATCAAAGATATGACACAGCTAAGAAAGTAGCAGAAGCTATAATATCAGCTATAAATAAAGTGAATAAGAAAATTATAGTTCTAGCTAGCTCGGATATGACGCACTACGAGCCTTATGATGTAGCGAAGAGTAAGGATACAGAAGTACTTCAACTCATCGAGGACATGAATGTGGAGGAGTTTTATAAACATGTTATTCATGAGAACTTAACTATTTGCGGTTACGGACCTACTATGGTTTCAATGATGATAGCTAGGCACTTTGGTGGGACTGGATTAATATTGAGATACTATACATCAGGAGACATTACTGGCGATAAAAGCTTGGTTGTAGGATACGCATCAGTTATATTCGGTAAAGGAATAATAAAGCCATTAAAGAAAAGTGAGCGAATAAAGGAATCAATTGTGCCGGTCTAGCAATATGAAAAAAGAAGAAATGTATGTTAAGGGCGGAAATATTAGGTTTAGGAAGGCAACATTAAAAGATTTAGATAAAATCCAGCGAATAGAGAGAGTTTCCTTTAGAAATCCGTATCCAACATATTATACGAAAGCTCTCATTGAATCATTATCCGATGTTTCCATAGTTGCTGAGATTAATGATAGAGTAGTAGGATACGTATTTGCAAGAGTGGAATTTGGTGCGGTAGGGCATATAATAACTATAGCGGTAGATCCTGCATTTAGAGGGTTAGGTATAGGAAAAAGCTTAATGATAGAAGCCCTGCGTCTACTAAGGGAACGGGGGTGCCGTTCAGTTTATTTGGAGGTTCGTGTATCTAATGAACCGGCCATAAATCTATATAGAAAGCTTGGTTTTGTGATAAAGAGAAGAATTAGGGGGTACTATAAGGATGGGGAAGACGCATTTTTAATGGAAAGACAAATTTAGGTATATTCTGTGGGTGGGAATGATTTTTTTGTTTTCTCAATGGTTTTCTCGTCTCCGATCATAAATTTCTCGTCAAGACGTATCATTGAAGATAAGGCAAGCAATAACCATGTTTTATCTCTAACAGCCAACGCATGTATTCTCGAACTTAATAGAAGGTAACGTATAGGCTTAGTATCTTTTTTATCTCTTTTTTCCCATGGGCGATAAATAGTCTCTATATCAACATGAATCATGCTATTGATCTCGTTAAGGATATTCTTGATATCTTCTTGGGAATCAATAGGAATTCTACGAGACAATGTTAAAAATAGTGCTCTTCCAGATGCTTCTGGGTGCTCTTGAATACTTATCAATATCGGTGGTAAATGTAAATATCGAGGAGGAAGAACTATGAATCTTCTGTCACTATGCTTTATAACGTATTTAGGATAATTTTCCTGAAAGATAGATTGGAGCGTATCTTCAATCACTCTACTTAAATCGGATATGCGAGGAAACTCATTCGCAGAAACTTTCTCCAATCAAGTCGCCTCGAGAATCTATAATAACTAAAAATAAAAATGATTCTTAATACTAAAACGTATAAATTAAGTTATTTATGCTAATTATAATTTTAAAAGATAAAGATACCTTAAGAGATTGATTCTAAGGTAATTTAAGATAAATGATGAATAAACAGTCGTCTGAAAGCATGATGATTGGAGCCCTCGCTGAGGAGTAACCCCCACGGCGGTAAAAGATGATGCGGTAAAGGCATTTATGGTTTAGAGAAGATGGCCGATACTTCCGCCACCGAGACCGTGCGGGGTAACTACAGCAGTTTTTAATAAATCTTTAAATTCTTTAATATAAACGCTTTTTAATAAAGTCTTTTCTATGAGGAATACGATATGAGCTTAACTACAAAGCTTTTTCAAGAATTTTTTGAAGGTAAAATAGATCTAGTGAAAAAAAGATTAGATATCATCTTGAGGAAGAGGAAGGATGATCCATGGCTATGGTTTCTTAAAGCGCTAATCGAGGTTAAATCCAAATCCTATAATGAAGCTCTAGAGGCGGTTGAGGAGGCTATTGGCTTAAAAAAAGAGTTCTATGAAGCTTGGGTGTTACGAGGTGTCATTTTAAGGAACCTAGAACACTTTGATGACGCTCTATTTTCATTCGATCAAGCAATAAAGCTACGGATGATAGAAGACAATTACGAAGATTATGAGATTAAGATCGAAAAAGCGAAGACTTACATTAAAATGGGTGACAAAAAAAGAGCTAAGAGTATTGTCGACGAGATTCTCTTAATAAATCCTGAAGACGATGAGTTAAAATCCTTACTTGAAGCTCTTTACTAAAAATTGTTAACTATCTAACAAAGATCTTCATTGGTTAATTCTGAAAAAATATCTAGATCTCCAAATTAGAGTGCGCTAAACGATATTAAAAAACTTTAATATCATTGGTGATGAAAGAATTAAATACATCTTATTAAGATTAGTTAATAAAGCTATTGAGACTTAATTTCCGTATGTAGATGGGTTTATTGTTCAAGCATGATATTAGGTAAACAAATTTAGCGAAGGAAGGCTGATATTAGTTTCAAGGTGTTAATAATGGCTCTAAAAACAAAAACTACTAATGTATATATGTACGCGCTAATAAAGAAGTTACGTAAAGCTGCGAGAGAACATAAAGCTAATATTTGGAAGGCTGTGGCAGAACTATTAGAAAAACCGAAAAGGAAACGTGTTGTTGTTAACTTGTATAAAATAAACAAGCTAACAAAATCTGGTGATGTCGCCATAGTTCCTGGAAAGGTACTGGGCGTAGGAAATCTAGATCATAATATAAAGATAGCGGCTCTAGCTTTTTCGGAAAAAGCAAAAACTAAAATAACTAGTGTGGGCGGGGAAGTGTTGAAGATAGAAGAATTAATAAAAGAAAATCCCACAGGATCGAATATAAAAATCATTATATAAGGAATAGTCGGAAGGGGAATAAAATGCTGAATGAAGCTAAGAGGCTGGATGAATCGATTATAATTGATGCTTCAAATGCTATATTAGGTCGACTTGGCGCTCGTATAGCAAAGTTATTACTTAGTGGGAAGAGAGTAATTGTGATTAATGCCGAAAAAGCGGTAATATCAGGTGATCCGGAAGTTATAATCCAAAAATACAAGGATATATGGGAAATACATTCAAGGACTAACCCGAGAAAAGGACCGTTTCATTATTCAAGACCAGATTTATTTGTTAAAAGAACTATTCGAGGAATGCTTCCTTGGAAGAAAAAGAGAGGCAGAGAGGCCTACAAGAGGCTCAAGGTATTCGTAGGTATTCCTCCGCAGTATAGTAAAGCTAAAATAATTAAAATGAAGGAATTCGACGCAACAAAAAGACTGAAGCATAAATGGATCTATGTAGGTGATTTACTTAAATATCTTGGATGGAAAGGGATCACAGAATACTAAAATCTACGGCATTTTTAACATGCTTCTCTAAGCATACGTTTACTGAATTATGAATTAGCGTTGTATACTTCTCAGCTCGTTTCAGCCTATTTTGAGCGGAATATTGGTGTAACTAGACTAACTTTATTACCACGTATTATTGTTATCCCAGCATTAGTTGTTATTCGAAGAAATTCTAGAAGTTCTTGTTTTCTCGTTCGTAAAATTCTTGCTAATTCATCTATATCTATCTCACCAGACTGTTCAATAATTGGTAATGCATGAAATCTAGGTTCAAATCTCAAGATCAAGTTAAAGAATCTTCCTAATTTCTCACTTGTTTTAGCTAAATCCATTTGGCAAGCCCTTAATTGACTTGATAAACTAATGACTTTTTGCTGCAATTCCTCTACTTCACCCGTTGCTATTTCTTTTGGTTTAGTTTCCCTAATGACTGGTTCTTTTGGATGACTTTTAACTTTTGCTAATTCCTGTTTGACAATTCTTCTTAATTGATTTTCAATCAAATCAAATTTCTCTTTCAATATCTCCTCAATATTATCGATGATATATTGATAAAGAACTTGTATTAATCTCCGAGTTAATGTATTAAGTAATATTCTTTCAGAATCACGTACTATAGATTCAGAGATAGTATTCAATTTTGCTTTTACCCCCTCGGCTATACTCTTTGCGTATAAGTTAACTATCGAGCTATCATAATTTCTCATTAATTCACTAATTATTTCATCATCATCCATGTTTCATCCCTCTAGCTATTTATGTTTTAATAAATCAATGACTTCTAGATCATCATTACAAAACATTGCTATTTTCCCTTTTACTTTGCTCCCTACATAATTTAATGGTGAGAATATGCTTAATAACTTTCTATTAAAGAAATAACGAAATCCCTCGGGTAAATAAGTATGTCCCCTAATTAGATACTGTAATTCACTATTTCTCATGAAATTCTCAAAGATTTTTCTACCGAATATATAAATACCTGGGCCTCGAGGGCTAGGGGCATAATTCTCTATAGAATCATCGGGATCATTCCATAGAATCTGGAGTAATATCGGGTCATCAACATCTATCTGTCCCTTTGGTAAATCCCTTAAATCATCGACTGATTTAACTTGTATAGGAATCCCCCCGTGAAGGCACAAAACACGAATATTATCGATAACCGCTACCGCAGGCATTTGTGAGAATAACTCGTTAAACATCGTATATAAAGTAGCAAAGCTGGATGGAAACTTTCTCCGAAGTTCCCATAGGAATCCATAGTACTCATTTATATCCCGCGTTTCATGATTTCCTCTCAGTAAAATAAATTTTCTAGGATCGCTGTTCTTCATTTCCATTATTTCAGTTATCACTTCTAAAGAATTTGCTCCTCTATCGACATAATCCCCTAAGAATATAGTTAGGGCGTTTTTTTCCTCGATAATTCTCCTTATAATACTCCATGAACTATAATCGCCATGAATATCCCCTATGAATAATGTACAGTTGGAATTTAGATCTTGTACATTTTTTTCTTTTGAAAGTATATCCATGAGCTCCTCAATCAGACTTCTAACGTATTCGGGGGTGATCACAAATAAAGCACCATATATCCCAATGGTTAAAACACTCAACTAATTTTGAAAGAATTTAAATTTGCTTTTCTCTCTCATTACAACATAAGGATGATGCAAAAAGCCCCGCCTTACTGAAAAAATGATGAGGTGTACCACCGCTGACTTAACTTTATGGAGGTTATTGACATGGCCCGACGTAGAACATCCGGTAAATACCTGGCTTGCTTACAGTGTAGAAGAGTCTTTCCTTCTAGCGAACTCGAAAGAGAAAGGAGAGAGAAAAAAAGAGATATCTATGTTTGTCCTTACTGTGGATCTACAAATTTCACTAAAGATTTTTCAGATGTTGTGTCAATTATCGATCCAAAAGAGTCGAAAGTGGCACGATTCCTGAAGATTATACATCCAGGAGTATTTGCGTATAGTTTAGAATGAGGAGTTATGGAGTTCCATTACAAGCTATACAATAATAATTTCTTTCTCGTCCTCGCTTAATACTAAATATTCTAAGATCATGTTTCTTGCAACGCTTTTTGAGAAGAGATATGCTTCCTTTACTAGGCAAATAAAATTTTTTCCCACACTTATCGCATCGAACAAACCTATATTCCGGATAATACTTTAACAAACCTCCGCACGAGCATTTACCAACAACATATTTTTCTTCTTCTTTTTTAATCAAATTAAGCATTCCACATTGTTCTAGCTTAGAACACTTATAACACGGTCCTTGCTGTCTCCAGCAAACTGGGCATATATAAAGGATTCGATTTGGACGTTTAAGAGCCAATGTGCGGGATTTACATATAATACATATAACATCTGTTACCATATATGATTTAGCAGTAGGTACTATCAAATTATAACCACAACTAGTACAATACAATAACTTAGATTTTGCAGATTTAGTAGATTTAAGGATCATAGGGCTGCCGCACTTGGGACAATCCATAATTTTTTTATCTGAAATATCGACTCTCACAGCGGTCTCTACTTTACTAGATAACTCTTTTATGTTCTCTCGAAGTTCATTAAACAGCTTTAAGTAGTCATTCCTTATCGAATCAATCATTTCTTGCCAATCTAACTCTTTATTCATAACTTTGCGCATCAAGATGTAAACTTTCGCACTAAAATACGGTTTAACGAAATCGGGCCAAATTTTTTCTAGGAAAGATATAATTGAGTAACCAAGTCTAGTTACGGACAATTTCTTACCTTTTCTATCGACATATCCTCGGGAAATCAATGTCTCGATGTGGTCTGGCCTAGTACTTTTTGTACCTAGACCCAATCTTTCCATGATAGATATTAATTCGCCTTCAGTCAATCTTGGCGGAGGCTGCGTCATTTTCTTCTCTGGAGGGTAAACTCTTGCCAAATAAAGTTCTTGATCTTCCTTCAATTCTATATCTACTAGGTTCTCTCTCGGTTCATTGTACGGGTATATCACAAAGAAGCCGGGATTTTCTATTTTAGTTAGTACGCTTTTAAAGGGCTCGTTTGATATCATTATCTGTAAATGAATTTTTGATATTTCGGCATCTGGTAAAAATAATGCTATGTATCTACGAACAATGACATCGTAAACTGATAAATGTATTTTTGATAAAGAGATGTTTTTTCGTGGTGTAGCTATAGGAGTGATCGGTAAATGATCGCCAACTAATTTGCTACCATTTCTCCTTAATTGAGCACCTTTTCGCAGAATTTCTGAGACAAAATCCCTTAGCGGTGAGTAACTTAATAGGTTCCGTAGATTCTTTTCATGAGAGTAATTCTGTGGATATTTATCTGTCTCTGTTCTAGGATAGGTAATTAATCCATTCAAATACAAGTCTTCAAGTATCTTCATAGATGTCTTTGAGCTTAATCCTAAAACCTCATTTAGTAACATCAAAGCTCGAGTGGTATTTAGGGGGGGTTGGGGTCTAATTTTTTTCTTTTCTTTCTCAATGGAGACTATTAAACCCTTATCTGCGTTTTTTATCTTGTCATAAATTTTCTCAACAACTAATTTATCGCTAAAAGGAGATTTTTCATGAAAAGCTCTTATCTCCCTATCATCAATCTTTAAGTCTACATACAATACCCAATAAGGTTTAGGCTTGAAATTCTCTATTTCTTTTTCTCTCAGGTAAAGGATGTAGAGAGTAGGAGTTTGTACGCGACCAATAGAGAAGACCTTAGTTACACCTAACTTTTTTATAAGATCCCATAAATTTACTGTCAATTCTCGCGTTGCAGAGAAACCCACCATCGCATCAATAACTCGTCTAGCCCTAACAGCGTAAGCCCAAGACCACTTTGGTTCTATCGGGAATAGAAAGGCATTTCTTAATTCCTTAATATCCAAGCTGATAAACCACATTTGAACAGCTTTTATATCATTTTTTACTTCTTTAACAATATCAAATACCTCCAAACCGATATTAGCTCCTTCTTCATCAGCATCGGTAGCTAAAATAAGTAAATCAGAGCTAGGAGAAAAACGTCTTAAAACATCAACAATGTTTTTTTCTTTGACAATCATGTGTAAGGAACTATGATTTAATAACTCTATTGGATCTGTTTTGCGCCAATCGCCACTATATTTTTTCACGACATCGTAATCCATGATATGGCCTCGGAGAGGGATAATAGTTATATATCGTGAGTTCCACACAGCATCAAAAATGACTACGTTGCCCCACGAGGTTTTAATAACTCGTCTTTGTCCACCACCTAGTGCTCTTGTAATAGAGGAAGCAACTTTCGCTTTTTCGGTCGCAATGATACCTCGTTTCCCCTCGGGAAGTAGCTCGTATAACTTATAGCTTATTTTGTCTGAGTCTTTTAACTCAGGTATATGTATGTTCTTAATGAAATCATCTATTAACTTATTTAAGAGCCCTTGGGATCCACTTGGTTCATTCGGTGTGTCTTCTTGCATAACATGTTGCCCATTGTCTTTCTTGATCAACCATGTATCTAATGTCCTTGTAGTCTCATTTTTCAAGGATAGCACCAGATATTCAAATTAAAATAATAAACTTTCTATAACTTAAGTATCTTTTTTCATCAAAACTAGAATTTGAAACATTAGATTAAGATTAATAATAAATATTAAAGGTGCATACAAATTGATTTCCTTAATTACGATGCAGGCAGGAGCTGGAGACTGGCTTTCCTGGTTAATTTTTTTCATTTTATTGCTCTTCCTAACTGAAATACAGACATATATGTTAATTTACAGTATTACTTCATTTCTAAATGAAGTTCGCGTCTACGATAGATTGGGTCAATGGTATATAGTAGCGATTATTCTTAATGCCAGAATGGATCTAATACAGAAAGCGGAGGGGGTGACGCCAGCCGAAAAAGCTGCAAGCCTTAGAAATAACCCAGAGTTTCAAAAAATGCTTACATGGGTCAAAGAGGTAATTGATTCATTCCTAATAACACCAGTAACTTTAGATCCAAGTGGAATACTGCAGAGATTGGAACATCTATTAGATATTAGGAAAAAGAGAATTAGGGGAATTGCTTCAAAGATAGTATTAGATGCTCCAGATTACTTAAAGCGAGATCTAGAAAGTGCTCTCGAAGCAGCATCTGCAATCCACACCATCTATAAAATAGCAGAACACATCTTTAGGGTAGGTGTTAACACAAAGTCTTATGTATATTTGATGCAACTTAAGATGCTTATTCCATTTCTGCGAGAGATGGTTATGTCCTATTACGATGCATTGAAAGCTTTTCAAACTGGCGTACCTATTGGAGATAGCATAGGCCCTATGATCGCTCAGAGGTTTTTTGGTGAAGAAATCAACGTTGATGAGAAAAACGATATAGTATACAGTGTCTCAGAGTTCGAGGGCAGATATGTACTTGCTATTAAGGCAATTGGGCCAGGAAGTGAGGTTGGTAAGCCAGGCCAAGTTATCAAAAATATAGTTGAAGAGTTGCAGGGAGATATTCAAGCAGTAATTACGGTTGATGCAGCACTAAGATTAGAAAGCGAAAAAACAGGTAATATTTCTGTAGGGGTTGGAGCGGCTATTGGTGACCCAGGACCAGAGAAGTATAAGATTGAGAGCATATGTACCAAATACAAAATCCCCTTATTTGCAGTTGTGATAAAGGAATCATATGTAGAGGCAGTAACGCCCATGGGAAAAGAAATCGCCACTGCTGCGGATAAAGCTGTTGAGATAATAAAAAATTTAATTAGAGAAGAAGTTCCACTGGAAGGAAAAGTAATAATAGCTGGTATTGGAAATACCGTAGGTGTCGGGAACGGTAGTGGAGAAATAGTGGGTAAAAAAGAAGTAGAATAATTTTTTAAGTGGTTGTAAAGATGTATCTAAAACCACCAAGTGGTTTTAGGGATTTCGAACCTAAAGATATGATATTAAGGAAAAGAGTAATTAGCGCTCTCGAAAATATTTTTCTTAGATACGGCTATGATCCTATAGAAACACCAGTACTTGAGCACTGGGAAGTATTCGAAGGAAAATATGGAAAGGAAGCCGAAACTAAATTAATGTACAAGTTCAAAGACCCCTGGTCCGATAAATGGTTCGCGCTCAGATTTGATTTAACAGTACCTATGGCTAGATTTTTTTCTTTAAAGCACCCATCTCTGCCATTCAAAAGATATCATATCGGTAGAGTCTGGAGGCACGAGAGGCCTCAGAAAGGTAGATACAGGGAGTTCTGGCAAGCTGACGCTGATATCGTTGGCAGTCCCTATCCAGAAGCTGATGCAGAACTTCTAGAGTTATCTATTGACGCGATGTTAAAATTAGGGTTTAAGAATTTCGTGATAAAACTTAATGATAGAAGGATTCTGAGAGGCATCTTTGAGGAAAAGTTAGCATTAAAGAATGATATAGAAATTTATAGAGTTATCGATAAGTTGGATAAAATTGGTTATGATGGCGTAAGAGTAGAATTAAATAAGTTAGGGCTGAATAAAAGAGCTGTGGATAAAATATTGGAAATAATATCAAGAGAGTATAATGTAACAGATAATATAAACGAATTGATAGATGAGTTCTCGGGCAATACTAATGTCGAAAAAGGTGTAAGCCACATATTGGATATCGTGAATGTTCTTGGATTTAAGAGAAAATATGTAACCTTTAGTCTAAACCTAGTTCGCGGACTGGATTATTACACTGGACCAGTTTGGGAAATCGTAATAAAAGATATCGGGATAGGTTCAGTTGCGGGTGGGGGAAGATACGATGATCTAATCGAGAAATATGCCGGTACATCTTACCCGGCAACTGGTACATCATTTGGTGTTGAGAGATTAATTGACGCTGGTAAATTAACAGGCATTTTTAAAACTGATAAGATCACGTTTACAGAAATATATGTCCTATCGATGTCTACCAAAACATTCAAGATATCTTGGGAGATAGCTAGAGAACTAAGAGCTAAAGGATTCTTTGTGCGAGTAGATTTAATGCGTAGATCAGAAAGGAAACAACGTGAGTATGCAAGCAAAAAAGAGATACCAATTCTCTTGATAATTGGAGAAAAAGAATTATCAACCAATAGTGTAACGATTTATGTAAGGAAGACAGGCGAGAGATTAACAATTGCAAGGGACGAATTAATTGAATTTTTACGAAAATTAAATAAGGATTTGTATTATGATAAATAGAGCTAGATTTAACTTTATTTTAATTCTGCACTAATATCAAGTAAGATTTCAACTATCTATCTCTAGGGACGGGAGTACTTATTGAAAGAACGCATTGAGCACATAAAAAAGATTAGTGAAAAACTACTGGATACGCCATGCTCGAGAATAGCGTTGCTATGGGAGGAGCTGAATAATCATATTGTTCAATGTAATTTATGTGAAAGAAGATGTCGTATACCGTCAGGAATGAGGGGAATGTGCGGTGCTAGATATAATCATGGAGGTACTTTATACGTATTAACATATGGTAATATTAGTTCATTGTCGAATAATCCAATGGCTAAAAAACCATTTAACAATTTCTTCCCAGATGAATATGCGCTGACGATTGGTTCGTGGGGATGTAACTTTGTTTGTCCTTGGTGTCAAAACTGGGAGATAAGTAAGAGGATTGCATTAACATGCGATTACTTAGATCCGTTAACATTTATTTCTCTCTTATCTAAATACGGGTCTACGGGGACTAGTTTTTCGTTTAATGAACCCTCAGTAACATTATTTGAATATTCACTTGATGTAATGCCGATAGCTAAAAGAAAAGGCTATTTTAATACGTACGTTACGAATGGTTACATGACGATCGAAGCCTTAGATATGTTGATAAAAAAAGGATTAAACGCTGCGAACGTAGATATAAAGGGATGTAAGGGAGTGATTGATAGGTGGATTGGTGCGGATCCTGAGATTGTCTGGAGAAACGCTAGATATATGAAAGAAAAAAATGTTCATGTAGAGATCACTACTCTAATAATTCCCAAGGTCAATGATTCGGAAGAATGTCTCCGCACAATAGCCAGAAAGATTAAAAATCGGCTAGGGATAAGAACACCGTGGCATGTCACAAGGTATTTCGCAGCGTATAATGCACTAAAATATGATTTGCCCGAAAGTACGCCTATCAAAATGGTTGAGAAAGCTCGAGAAATTGGGATTAAGGAAGGACTGGAATATGTGTATGTAGGAAATATCCTTAATCATAAGTGGGAAAATACGTACTGCCCAAACTGCGGTAGCCTCCTAATAAGGAGGTCTGGATTATGGAGAGTAGAGGTATTGATAGATGATAGATACTGTCCTAATTGCGGTTATGAGCTAGCAGTTACATTTAGAAATAAATATCACAAAATTATTCGCTGGGACCCAGCAAAGGATCTGCCACCTAACTAATAAACTTGAGCAAACCTCCTTTTCCAAGATACTTTATCAGTTTTGAAGGGTCAGAGGGCTCTAAATGAAAGGCTTCTTGTAGATATTCATGATTTTCAACAACAATTTCTACTCTGGCATTGTCTGGAGTGAATTTTTCTAGATTTGAGAAATGAACAGGAACCGAAACAAGTCCAGTCTTATGGTGCATAGACCATGGAGCCCTCACATCACCTTCTTCTTTCATAGAGGATGGGTCCAGAAGTATCTGATTCTTCCTTTTTTCTTTTTTAGCAACTGTGGAGGTCGTTAAGGGCTCTGATATCAATGAGCCGTATTTTTCTTTCAGATCATCAATTTTACCTTTAATGCTATTTTCTACAAGATCCCTTATTACACTTATAGATTTTCTGTAATCATCAAAGTTACCTAATGGTTTAATGAAAGAAACCCATATTTGAAATCCTCTTGATCCACTAAATTTAATGCATGGATTGAGGTTAAGTATGTCATTCATAATAATATATGTTTCCTTTGTAACTTCTTTGATTAAATTAAATCCCAGCGAACCAGCATTTTTTATAGCTTCTCCGGCGTCTATATCTATAACCAGCCAGTCAGGATGATTTTGATTCAATTTATGTACGTATGGGATAAAATCTATAGCATGCATATCTACATATCGCATTAAATCATCGCGAGTATTGATGAAATTATAAATTTTTGGCTTGGCTTTTTTGTAGCGAGAAAAAATAGGTTTTATCTTATTGATGGGATCATTTTCATCTGAGAAAACCTTTACAACCGATACTGGACGATTCTTTAAGAACGGTAATATTAATCCACTAATCTTTGGGTAATAGAACCTAGCTAGTAAGACTAATCTATAACTCAAAACCATATCAGGGTCGTAAACTAGAGACCACGCTTTTCTTCGCCCCTCTTCAGTTATTGAATATTTGTTTTCCCGCATCATAACTAGGCCTTGCTTAATAAGATCTTTTAAAGTTGAAATGATCTCTTCCCGAGATGAACCAGAATTCCTACCAACTTTTTCTAAGATATGATCTAACTCAACAAGCTTGCCTGGCGGTTTAATAGCCAGTAACATAAGAATATGATCATCAACTCTCTTTGATTTCAAGTCACAACACCAAATCTTTATAGGAAACCAATAAATAATCTTTAAGTAGCAACACAACATAAATATAACACTCAGGAAAGAAAAAAGAGAGTAAACGCCGGGGTTCCCGAGTTGGAACGGGGCCGGACTTGAGATCCGGTGGCGATTTCGCCTCGCGGGTTCGAGTCCCGCCCCCGGCACCATTCATGAAGAGTATGGCCCCATCTGATTGTAATGATGATTAGCTGGCATCTCTGATCGGTGAATTATCTTGGACTCTATAGTACTTGCACCTCGTTTCGAGGGTTTCTGGCCTCTTGATGCTAAATCTCCGGCTTTTTTTGAGCTTGGAGGACGTTTTATCGCCGAATATATCATTGAATCTCTCCTAAGAATAGGCGTAAGAAAGATTTTTTTTGCTTTGAATAAGAGTGATAGACTGTATTTTGAGGTGCTTCAAGATAAGCTGAGTGAAGCGGTTGAAATCGTTCCAGTTTTTATAGAAAATCTTGAGCCAATTAATGTACTCTCTAGAATAGCTAGCCAAATCAACGGAGATGAAATTTTGTTTCTCCACGGCCATGATTTGTTTGCTATAGAATTTCTACGAAAATTAATTAAAAGTAAAAACAGCTATATTATGTATAACAAGACCTATTTGAGAGCAATTAAAATCGAGAAAAAGCTGCTAGGGAAGTTGCTCGAGGATATAGGAAAAGTCGAAGTATTATTGGGAAATAAAATAGAAACTAACTATATTTTCCCGACTTTCTCATGGCATATTATATACTTAGGAAAGTTTTTTCTCGAGAAAATACTGCGAACGGGAAAAAGTCCAAATGCTAAGGTAAGTAAATGGGCAAATATAGAGGGTAAAGTCTTTATAGATGATGGAGCTAGGGTAATGAGGAATGCGGTTATAAGCGGACCAGCTTACATAGGATCAAACACATTAATAGGAGATCACACGTTAATCCGGAGTAGTGTTATCGAAGGAGGAGTGATTATTGGGTGCTTCATGGAAGTTGCCAGAAGCTATATTCAAAGGAACGTAGAAACTCACTCTGGTTACCTAGGTGACTCGATACTCGATGAGAGAGTTCATTTGGGAGCAGGATTTATTTCAGCTAATCTTAGATTAGATAGAAGGGAGATCTTAGTTAAATTAGGTGACAAGAAATTTAATACGGGATTGAATAAATTAGGAACTATTATTGGTGAAAAAACAGAAGTAGGTGTAAATGTATCCGTAATGCCTGGAAAACTTATAGGCAAAAGAGTTAGAATCTGGCCAGGATCAGTAATTCTTCAAAACATAAATGATGATACAGATTACATAATAAAAGCACAATATGATGCCAAAAAAAGAAATGACTAGCTGTTATTATTTTTCTTTGAAAGGATTTGAGTTAATATTTTGCTCAACAAAGATCTATCTGGACTATCCATTTTCGAGATTTCTCTCTTAAGCTTTGTGATTATAGGTGTAAGTTTCTCCGCATCTATATTTGGAAAAACCTCGACTATGATATAATTAATTTTCTTCCTATCATAGATTTTCGAAGGTGTTTCGTAACTAAATATGATGATTTTAGATCCGTCCTTCATTATAAGTTCCTCAGCATACTTACCAGCGATCGATAATTCAACAGGTAAGGACTTGTTCTCAAGTAATTTAGAGACAATCCTGCTCCTTTTTAAATAATAATACCTAACTATCGGCCCCCACTCATCATCTGAAATAATTATAGCTAAGCCTTTTCCACCAATTTTCTTAAAATTGTGTAAGGCCCTCCTGTTTAACCTTATTTTTTCTGGTGCTGGTTCCCCAGAAAATATGTCATCGAAATCTAAATTGTTCATATGAATCACAATCAAACTTTGTAGACCAAAATCGTAATTATTTTTAATAATGTTTAATTTCAAAATCCGTTACTTTCTATTAAAAATGAAAAGATTATATACGTATTATTCAGAACTATTTTTTTCAGGCCTACGGCAAGCTCATCATTGTTTTTCAGAGGTGGTGCACTTCCTCATCTAGTAATAAGATTATATTGAGAGGAGACAAAATAAATTTAAGATTTTTTGCTTAGCATGATAAATCTTCATCTTCTGTGTTTTAGCTTCCTTTTTAATTTTTTTCTCTTATGTTTCTTTCTTCTTTTCCGCTGGCGCTTTAAATTCGAGAGCTTACCCATATGGCTCAGCCCTCGGATATTGATCATAATAGAAAAACAATTTCGTTAGAAATGAATTTATACTTAGTAAGATTTTAACGCATAAAAACTTTTTAAAGTTTTTAATCTGTGAATGTGAAATTCACATATAGCGATTAATTAATTTTAATTAATAGTAATAGAATGGATCAGTAAGTATCAGGGAGCTGTCCATATTGAGGGTAATGTTTCTTAGCATACATGGTTATGTTGACCCGATACCTGATCTAGGACAAGTAGATACTGGCGGCCAAGTGGTTTACGTCATTGAGATTGCAAAAAGATTGGCTAAAATGGGTGTTCAGGTTGACATTTATACTAGGTGGTTTGAAGGTAGGAAAAAAGTAGAACAAATAAATCGTAATGCAAGAATTATCAGGATTCCTTGTGGACCAAATCATTTCTTAAGGAAGGAGGAGCTATTTCCATTTTTAGATGAATTTGCTGAGAATTTAGTACGTTTCGTAAAAAAAGAAAATATTAGGTATGATTTAATGCACTCGCATTATTGGGACGCGGGATATGTGGCGCTTAAAATAAGATCAGTCTTGGGAGTAAAACATGTGCATACTTCTCACTCGCTTGGGGCAATAAAGAAGGAAAGAATTAGGATTAAGGAGGCTGAGAAAATATATCATTTTAAGAACCGCATAAAATGGGAAAAAAAGATTATTGAGGTTTCACACATGATAATAGTTACTTCGCCGCTTGAACCTGAAATAATAGAAAAATACTATGGTGTTAAACGAGATACTGAGATAATACCGCCAGGAGTGAACACCGAGTTTTTTTCACCGAGCAATATTAAGGAAGATCTTGATCTTCCAGATAAATTTGTTTTCACTACAGGGAGAATAGAATATACCAAAGGTTTTGACCTATTAATAAAGGCTTTTAAATTGGTTTCAAGTCGAATTCCAAGCGCGAAATTGATAATTGGTGGTGGATCTAAGAATCTAACAGAACTGGAAACAAAAATCCGTAAAGAATTGATGCAGCTGTCTCAAGCACTAGGTTTAAGTGGAGCGGTAAAGCAAACTGGAAGAATCCCTAACGAATTATTACCCACTTACTATGCTAGAGCTAATGCTGTAGCTGTACCATCGAGATACGATCTATTTGGGATGGTTGCTTTAGAGGCATTAGCGTGTGAAAGCCCTGTAGTTGTATCAAAATATGCTGGCGTAAGCAAATATATCACGAATGAAATAGGTTTGGTTGGTGATCCAGAGAACTCTGAAGATTTCGCCGAGAAAATTCTTTTCCTTTTAGATAATGAGGATATCGCAAATGAAATGGGTAGAAATGGACGGAGATTTGTACTTAATAACTTTACATGGGACAAGATAGCTGAGAAAATAATTCACGCGTATAAGAAAATAATATGACGGTCTATGGAAAGTGAGGAATAAACTTATGGATCTAAATAAACCTTATAAAGCATATCAGTGACAAACTCCCAGCTATACCGCAACAACGCCTCTTTCTTATAGGCTTTGACTTTTTTTCTGAATTTTGGTAGATTCTTCAGCAGATATGCTATGGCACTACTTAAATTGTTTATTACCTCTCTTTCATTGCCGAACCGTACCATCACTCCTGCCTCAGTTTCTATGAATTTTTCCTCGAAATCCCTATTGATATTAAATATTTCTCTTGGACCTGGAGCGTCAACAACTACCACTGGTATCTCGCGCACGATTGATTCTAGGATAGTCATACCAAATGGTTCTATGGGAGAGGCTGTTACAAATGCGTCGGCAGCATCATAGTACAATATCTTTCTATGATCCGAAATGTTCTCCTCAATGAGTATTTTTAAATCCTTTACTTTATTCATTATTGCCTTGGAAATCTCTGATAATTTCTTTCTATAAGGTCTATTTCTATTCTCAAGTTTACCAGCAACTAATAGACCTATTTTCTTCCTTATTTCTTCATACGTCAATGGAAGGGATTTGATTATGAATTCTATTTTCTTTGATGGATCTATTCTATTAATATTAAATAACAAAAAGCTTGTATCTAATTCTTGCCTAATATGATTTATTTCCTCAGAAGATTTTTCGTGATTAATCACGAAAGGATCAACACCGTTAGGTATTATCCTGATATTTACTTGATCAACTATATTCCCATGGATTTTCCGCACATCTCCAATAAGGTGCTTGCTCAAAAATATAACAACATCCGAATTTAGTAAAGCATCTCTCTCCCGCGAAATGATATAGCTTTGAAGACTGGATGGAGAATAATGCTTGATTGTTTCTGAAATAGATTCAAAAGCATGGAATGTAGTCACGATTTTAGATGGGTAACCGGCCTCTCTAAGTTCTCTAGCAAGACTGGGAATCATAAAATGGCCGTGTAAGTGAATGACATCGAAATTCCGATGCTTCATTAAAAACTCAAGAACTTTATTTTTGAATTCCTTTAGGCGATTTATCTCTTCTTCTTTTGAACCTTCAAAAGGATTCTTTAGAAATTTGCTGTCACGTGTCCAGAACCTAAGAATCTTGATATCATTTCCATTAACACTTATCACTTCATACTGTGGTAAATCTCCTATACCCATGCAAAGAACAGTTACATCTAGACCCCTCTTAACTAATGCTTTTGATAAATTAATTACATGTATTCCTCCACCGCCCGTGACAGTACCTATATATTGTACGCTTACGAGAGCTATTTTCAATATCAAACACCAAATCATTCATTAAAAGCGAGATGAATGCTCTTCATGACATTAGAATAAAACTCAGCGTAAACAAGCTTTTAAATTAATGTTTTCGATTATGGAATATCGTAAAAGTCATTTCTAGTAGTGGTTAAAATGGCAAAAAGTTTAAGAGAAGCAATTGAAATTCTGGAGAGGAAAGGACTGGTAATTAGAATACATGACTCAGTATCGAAAATGCATGAAATTCCCTCATTAATGCAAGAACTAGAATCTAGATTTGCAGTTTTCTTCGAGAATATAGAAGGTTATGAAGAGTTTAGACTTATATCAGGAATTTATGGTGATCGGAGAAGACTATCTGTAACTCTTGGCTTGAAAGATGAAAGAGAGATATATGATGCACTCAATAATGCAATAAAAAACCCAATATCCCCTAAAAAAGAGAGCGTTGATTTTGATATCAATTTGGTTAATGAGGAGGTAGATTTACGAAAAATCCCAATACCAACTTTTTATGAGAAAGATAAAGGACCATATATAACAGCAGGTATAGTAATAGCCAAGGATATAGATAGTGGAGCGAGAAATGCCTCATATCATAGGATGACACCGATTAGCAAAAATAGACTCGTTATGAGAGTTGTCGAGAGAGACTTGTGGGCTTTTATTATGAGAGCTAGAGAAGCGGGAAAGAATTTAGATGCCGCGGTTGTTATCGGGGTTGATCCAGCAACAGCTATAGCTGCCGCTACAACATTACCTATTTATGAAGACGAACTAGAAGTAGCGAACTCATTACTTAGCGGGGAACTTAGTGTCACAAATGGACTAAAAACCAATGTTGAATATCCATCAAACGCTGAGATAGTCTTAGAAGGCGAGATAATAACAGATGCTTTAGAGGAGGAAGGGCCTTTCGTAGATATTACAGGAACATACGATACAATTAGGAAACAGCCTGTTTTTAAGGTTCATGCAATTCGAATGAAAAATAAACCTATTTTCCATGCAATTTTACCGGCCGGCAGTGAGCACAAAACACTAATGGGGCTGCCTAGAGAAGCAAAGATATTCAATTTGGTAAAAGAAGTTACTGTACTAAAGGATGTATATTTGACTGATTGGGGATGTGGCTGGCTAGAATGTGTAATGTCAATAAAAAAGAGACATAAAGATGAACCTATTAATGCTGGTATGGCAGCTATAACAGCTCATCCAAGTGTTAAGAAAGTAATAGTGGTTGATGATGACATAAATATTAGGGATTGTAAAGAAGTCTATTGGGCTGTGATTACTAGGTCTAATCCAGCTAAAGATTATGTAATTATTCCCAGGGCTAAGGGATCTACGCTCGATCATTCTGGCGAACCTAGATCTAAGATCATCATAGACGCAACAATAAAAGGAGAACGAAGTTTATTTGAAAAAGGTGTAATACCGCGCAATTCTCGAGTTAAAGAGATATTAAAAAAATTGAAGAGATAATTATTAAATGTTTTAAAAAATTTTACTAAAAGAGAAAGTATATCTAGTATTGCAGAAAAGGAATACATTTATCACTAGGTCGGAAAAATGGCTACATTAGTTTTGGATCAT
>JAHQWF010000130.1 GCA_029856055.1 Candidatus Njordarchaeota archaeon
AATGGTTGAAGTTCTGGAACGTCGTGATTCGCCTTATTCCCAGGACTTCCTTCAAGTCCTCTGCGATTGCTGGTATGTCTCTGTACGTGTACCCGAAGGCCTTAGCGATTGTTATTAGAGTCATTTTCTGGGGTATTGTCACTTTTCTCCGGCTGTGCTTGCTGTATTTTGGGTATATTATGCTGTAGAAGGCGTGAAGCATCATGCTAAAATTTTTAAAGGCTTTAAACGGTATATACCGCATATTGGGTGCCTCCTTTTGAGGAGTTGTTGGGTAAGTCTCTCGTGATACATTACGGAGGTCCCCCTCTTAAATTTGACGCTATGACGTCAAGAATTAGGATTTTTTGACAAACCAACTAATAATTTTTTCATTAAACATGAGTACATTGGTGTCGTTATGAACGAAGAGTTCAACAAGAAAATCAGGGAAGAAGCCTTATTCCTGGTCTCATCATCCAAAAATTACCTAGAGAAATTAAATATCTTCTTACAAAGATTGAATATAGAAGAGTTCCTAAAGACTCTACAACAATTACATAGAGCTTTCGGCGAGATATTAGGGCTAACTAAATATATGCAAGAGAATTTCGATGTATTCCGAGATTTTTATTACCAGATAATGCACGAAATGCAGGATATCTTAAAAGACATGTTTGATATTACAGAAGCTTTCATTAATGAGTTAAAGAAAAGACTTAATAGTTTTTCTAGACAAAATTCTTAATCATTTCTTATTTACTAGATCTATAACTAATTCAAGTTTCCCCTTAGCTTTATTGTATAGTTCAAAGAAATAGTTTCTAGCTGTAGTTGTTTTTAATGATTCGATTATCTCCCTAACCGTTTTTAGCGAGATCTCGGTACTTTTTATAATGGTCCTTGCGCTATCTATGTACGCTTTATCATCAATATCAATCTCGATTTCTTCATATCTCCCACTTAACAAGTCATAAATCTTATCCAGTGTTGCCAGTATTATACTGAGTTTCCAGAATAAAAATGATGATATTTGAGCATCTTCTGACATTATTATTCCTTCCAGCAACCTAAATTAAGTCCATATGATTCTAAACATTAATCAGAATTTAAATATTAGACATCAATTTTTCGATTTCATTTAAAAAATATTTAGATAAATTAAGGAGTTAATTCATAGATATAGTATCCCTCAGGTAATCTTTTAGAAACAGTTAACTTCACTTTCATGCCTATTTTTATTTTATCTTTATCGTCGATTTTGAGCCAAGTTAAAATCTTTACATTATTCTCAAAGCTAGCAATCGCAAGTACATAATCTTCATAATGCTGGAATGTTGTTGGCTTAATGGTGATAATAGTATATGTCTCCAGAATACCCTCTTTCGGTACCTCAATCCAATCTAGATCGTTAATTCTACAGTATGGACAATCAACTTGTGGAGGGAAAAATGTCCTCTCGCATTTAGGGCACCTTGTGGCTAATATTTTTTCCTCAGATAAAGCTGTAAAGAAACCCTTGATTTTCCCGAGAGGCATCTTATACTTAAGTTTTAATTCTCTTACATCGCTCCATATAGGTACTCCTAATTTCTTGTCTAGTATTATTGGCAAGTTTTCATAATCATTTCTCTTTTTATCCTCACTCATCCATAAGACACCTCTTTATTTTTCAAGCGATAAAATTGAGACAAAGACATAGTGTCCAGTGCCTCCGACATTGTGTGCTAAAGCTAACCCATTATTGATTGGTGCTTGTCTCTCTGGTTCAACCCTCTGTAAAAGCTGTTTAGTGAGCTCAACTATCATACTTACTCCCGTCGTTGCTATCGGATGACCTTTAGACTTTAATCCACCGCTTAGGTTCACTGGGATTGATCCACCTATATATGTTTGTTCTTCTCGAGCTAACTTGAATCCCTCACCTCGTTTTGCAAATCCTAGATCTTCATATGCAATTATTTCTGCTATAGTGAAACAATCATGCACTTCCGCTACATCTATATATTTATATGGCTTCTCAAGGTCTATTTTAGCTTTTTTGTAGGCTCTCTTAGCAGCTTCAATTGCTGACGGAATACTTATAAAGTTTTCCCTCTTACTTAGATTTGATGTTGCAGTAGCTCCCTCAATGGCTTTTATCCATACTGGTGAGTCAGTATATTTCTTAGCTATATCCTCCGAAGCAAGGATTACTGCGGCAGATCCATCGGTAATTGGCGAGCAATCATATAACTTGAGAGGCCAAGCAATATAGGGAGAACTCATCACGTCTTCTAAAGTTATTTTTTTACGGAATTGAGCTTTTGGATTATAAAAGCCATAGTAATGATTCTTCACGGCTATTTTAGCCAGATCCTCCTCCCTCGCTCCAAAATCATGCATATATCTATTCGCGTATAGAGCGTAGTACCCAACAAATGTTGGGCCAAAATTCTCGAATTCCCAGAAATAATTACCAATTCTAGCTAGTAATTCCACAACATCTCCAGTACCGCTTTCATGCATTTTCTCTATACCTAATGCAAGAGCGATATCAGCGCTACCGCTTGCAACAGCCATGTAAGCAGCTTTAACTGCGGCACTTCCAGATGCACAAGCAGCCTCAACTCGTATGGCCTCGGTCGGGTTTAGACCCGCATATTCTAGAAGAGGTGCGACTGGAGATGGTTCTGAACTCCATAAACCGAAATTCGAAACTGCTACAAAGTCTATTTTTTCTTGGGAAACTCCGGAGTCTTCCAATGCCTCTTTAATAGCTTCCCATCCTAATTCAAGAAAATTAACATCTGTGCGTTTACCAAATTTGGAATGGCCTATACCTAAAATTGCAACATCTCTCAAACATCTCACCAAAGGTCACAAAAGATAGGAAAAAAGGCAAAAAATATAGTATCATATTAATTATTTAACAATTGTGTTTAATAAGAAATTCTGTAGAAGCAACTATTCGTTAAGACAACACATATAAATTTGCTGAATGAATTATAATAATTGAACTCATTTTTAATTCTGGATAAGGTGACTCTTTTGTCAAATATATCTGGCCCTTCATCCAATATAAAGCGTATTTGTGTTATCGGAGCTGGAACTATGGGTCATGGAATAGCTCAAGTTTTTGCAATGGCTGGTTTCGAAGTATGGATGCGCGATATTGATGAAAATATCCTAAAGAATGCGATGGAGAAAATCAAATGGAGTCTAGAGAAACTACACTCTAAAGGAAGGTTATCGGAAACACCCAGAGAGATAATTTCTAGAATTCATGCAACATTAGATATGAATGAGGCGTGTAGAAATGCTGATTTTATTATAGAGGCTGTTCCTGAGATATTGGATTTGAAAAAGAAAATATTCTCTGAGGCTGATTCGATAGCGCCCTCACACGCTATTCTAGCATCTAATACTAGTTCTCTACCGATACAAGAACTGGCAAATGTAACTAAACGTCCTGATAAAGTAATCGGTATGCACTTCTTTAACCCACCAGTAATCTTAAAGCTTGTTGAAGTGATTAAGAGCAGTTATACAAGCGATGAGACTGTTCAGATAGTTATTGATCTAGCAAAAAGACTTGGGAAGGAACCTGTACTTGTCAAGAAAGATTCTCCTGGATTTATTGTTAATAGGATATTAGGCGCAATAATTCATGAAGCGCTATGGATGCTGGAGGATAAAAAGTTCGGAGTAAAAGAAATAGATGCTGCATGCAGGTTTAAATTAGAAATGCCCATGGGGATCTTCGAGTTAATTGATTACATTGGAATTGATGTTGTGTACCATATGATGAAAGCAATGATAGATAGGGGAGCACCATTTACATTAACTAAATCGTTTGAGGAATTATTTAAATCTAATAACCTCGGTGTTAAAACTGGTAAGGGATATTACAGCTATCCAGCACCAGGGAAATATGTTAAGCCTAGCCTCAGTTCATTGATGGGACAGAATGTGAATTCTTTACAAATAATTGCTCCTGCTATTAATGAGGCCGTTCACTTGGTTGAGGAGGATATTGCTGATCTAGTAGATATAGATAAAGCAATTAGACTTGGACTGAATTTCCCACATGGAATATTTGAGATTGCTGATAACTTTGGTTTAGACAATGTATTGAACATGCTTAATGAGCTTTATAACAAGAGAAAAATGGATATTTACAAACCTAGGAAGTACTTAGCTTCGTTAGTAGAAAATAATAACTTAGGTAGAAAAACTGGTAAGGGCTTCTATGAATACGATGTTGATGTGCGCAAATTAGATACATTAAAAATAATACGTGAAAAGCCATTAGCATGGATAATTCTCAATAGACCTCAGAAACTAAATGCATTATCTATCGAAATGCTCGACGAGATCAAGAGAACTTTTGCTGAGCTAGACAAAGATAAAGATATTCGAGTTATAATAATCACTGGTGCCGGTAAATCTTTTTGTGCAGGAGCCGATGTGAAGAGCTTTGAGAATTTTAGTGGCGTAGATGCTTTTAAGTACTCTTTGAAAATTCAAGATGCATTCGGAGAAATTGAGAGAGTTGGTAAACCAGTGATCGCGGCTATCAATGGTTACGCCTTGGGCGGTGGACTAGAACTAGCTATGGCTTGTGATTTAATTATTGCTTCAAGTAGTGCTATAATTGGGCAACCAGAAATAAATCTAGGCATAATCCCGGGCGCGGGAGCGACACAGAAGTTAGCTAGAATAATCGGTAGTAATAAGGCTAAGGAATTAATATATACAGGTGATATGATATCAGCTGAGGAGGGAGCAAGATACGGTTTGATTAATCAAATAGCTCTAGCCGAAGAACTTGAATATATCGCTCGAAAAATCGGTCTGAAAATAGCTGAAAAACCACCCTTATCTCTAATGATAGCTAAATATGTAATTAATTATGGAAAAGATGTAGCTGAGAAAGTGGGGAAGATTATAGAGGCCTTAGGATTTGGATTAGTAAGAAGCACGAGAGATGCTGAGGAAGGCATAAAGGCTTTTCTTGAGAAGAAAAAGCCGAAATTTAAGGGTGAATAATTAATCCATTTTATTCTCCATTTTTATTACGGAATTCCACCAATTTGCTTAATTGTGATAATGCATGAAAAATCTCATCTATATTCCTGTTAACGGTATTGGTTTGGGACATGCAAGAAGATCTTTAAGAATAGCTGAAGCTCTATCAAAATGCAGTGAAATAGTTTTCTCAACATATAAGAATACACCAGCATTTAATTACTTGAAACAAAGTAAATTTAGGGTTATTGGAATCCCGACTTTAGGCTGGGTTCAATCGCCTGATGGTGGCCTAGACACAGTTAAGACTCTCATGATAAGTCCTTACGGTGCTGGGATCGCCATATCACATTTACTTATTGAACGTTATTTGATCAAACATTTAAGTCCGAGGATAGTTATTTCAGATATGAGAGCTGCACCTATAATGATTTCAACAAAGCTCGGTATTCCTTGCTTTATGCTTGGGTTATTCTTTGACCTAAAGAGAGAAATAGATAACTTCCTTATTCGTCAACCAGCAAGGTTACTAGGAGGTTTTATAAGGGAACTTGCTTTAAAATGCGAGAAAACTTTTGTAACTGATTTTCCACCTCCATATACGCTTTATGAAAGAGTTCTACCTGAAAGAATTCCAAGTAACTATGTTTTTACTGGTCCAATTGCAGATAAAGAGTTAGAGAAAATAATTAGGGAAGAAGATATATTTGAAGCTAAAAGGCGCTCTAGAAAGAAATTAAACATAAGTGAGAACGAGAAAGTTGTCTTATTTCTTCCAAGTGGCGTTAAGGAATCGAGATTATTTTTCATTAACGGAGTTATAAAGATACTGCATGAACTGAAGAAACTAAATAAGATCCATTTCATAATTAGCATGGGGCTTATTGAGAAGGGGGCAAAGATATTTAGATTTAAAAATATAGAGATTTGGAATTGGATACCCAATTTGACCGATTATTTACTCTCAGCGGACGTCATTGTTGGTTACTATGGGATGAACAAGGTTTTCGATGCGATTGCAGCTGGAAGTTTATTTCTAGGCAAAGTTGCTAATAATCAAATTGAGCAGCTCGCTTTAGCCAAAAAAATGAGGGAGCTTGGTATTGGAGATTTATTTAATTCTTTTGATAAAGACCTTATTCCTAAGCTACTTTGTCTACTAGAGAAAGGAAATGTTATTAAAACTCTAAGCAAATACAATAAAATGATTAGGCAAATGGATCCCATAAATAATATAATTAATTATTTATCACCTTACCTTGACTAGCTCTTTTTCTTTAGCCCCTACTTCTTATTAATCCACCTAAGCCTCCAAATATTGCTAGTATAAGTGGATCTAAGAATAAACTATCATTTAATATCGATAAAACGGCATTCATAAGTGCATTTATATCAAAATTGTAGGTATAGGAGATAGCTATTACACTAATTAATATGCCAAGGAACCATACAATAGCACCGACTAATATACCATTTGTTGGTTTCTTAGAAACTAAGCCAGATATTACACCAGCTATTATTGCTGGTACAAGAAGTTCAGCACCAGTAACATATTCAGCGTTTAGAAAACTATCTATTATCTGGTAACCTAAGGCAGGAATATTCGTCATGGAAATGACTATTACATTACTGATATCTGATACTGAACTGTAAGACCCAGGATTATTATATATGTAAATAAGCATATAGGATATTAGCCAAAATAAGTATCCAAATATTATCGCGGTTATAACTTTCTTTTTTGGGATTATTTCCTCTTCCGATACTGGTTCTACTTCCGCTAATTCTTTCTCAAGATCTTCTAGAGATTTAGACAAGTTCCACACCATTAAAAATTAATTTACATTCAGTAAATCCTACAATAATTTTTTTAAAAGCTTATTGCGGCATTACACTTTATTTCAAATATGTTCAACCTATATATTTACTTTAAATAAAAATTATTTTTTGATGATATTGCATATCGCCAAAATATGAAGTCCAGGTGATTAATTATGGTGGATTTTAAATTTAGTGAAGAGGAAGAGTTGTTTAGAGAGTCTGTTCTAGAGTTTGCTAAGAGATATATAGAGCCTAAATGGATAGAGATTGATGAGCAGGGAAAAATACCGTTAGATTTAATCAAAAAAATGGGTGAACAAGGATTATTTTGCATTCCATGTTCTGATAAATATGGAGGGATGGATGGAACATATCTCATGACAGCAATAGCTGTTGAAGAAATCGCATATCATGAGCCAGCTGTTGCTTTGGCAGTATACACACTTCTCAATAATGGATGGCCATACGCACTCGAATTATTTGGTACTGAGGAAGCAAAACAAGAGATATTACCAAGAGTGGCAAAAGGAGAGGCTTTCTATGGTATTGCTTCAACAGAGCCTCATGGAGGTAGCGATGTAGCTGGGACAAAGACTAAAGCTGAGAGGCGTGACAATAAATGGATCCTTAATGGCGAGAAGATCTATATAAGTGGTGTACAGGAAGTACAGGATTTACCTTACGGTGGTGGATTTTTCACGATTGCGAGAACTGGTACAGTGGAGGAGGGACACAGGGGTTTAACTGCATTTAATGTTTTGCCAAAATGTGAAGGTAAAATTAGACCAGGATTCGAGCCAACTATCTTTGAGGATATAGGTAGACATGGTTTATCAACTGGAGGATTTAAATTAACAGATTTTGAAGTTGAAGATATTCACTTACTAGGAGAAGTAGGAGAGGGGTTCTATTTAATAATGCAGGGATTTAATCTGGCCAGAATACTAGTGTCTGCTGCGTGTGTTGGCTCAGCTAGATGGGCATTAGATCAAGCTGTTAACTATTTTAGAGAGAAGAAGATATTTGGTAGATATCTCTCATCTTTCCAAGGTGTTAACTTTAGATTCGCTGAACTTTACGCTGAGTTAGAAATGGTTCGATTAATGGTTTATAAGGCAGCATGGTTAGCTGATAAGATATACAAGGAGAAAGACCCTGCATTTAAATTCAAAGACTTAAATGTTCCAGTAGCAATTGTTAAGCTAAAAGCTCCCGAATTAGCGACGAAGATTTATACTGAAGTTCTAAAGTGGTATGGTGCATACGGATATACTAAAGAAGCACAGATATATAGAGGATGGCTAGGCACATTTAGTTACACAATTGGAGCAGAGGGAGCGCAGAACATTATGAGATACATCATTGCGAGAGACATCATTGGTAGCGAATATGTTAAAGCCTAACTTTTTTATTATTTATGAAAAAACTTAAGATAGAGATCCCTAATAATACCCCTGTAGCTAATTCTATTGAAGCGACTATAGGTGAGAAACCTATATCTATTAAACCTCCAAGAGAGGCCACATTACTTGCTATTAATCTATTTATGCTTAATGCAATCCCAAATCCTCCCGCACTAGATCCCTTCTCTATTGAATTTTCAGTAACCTCACTTAGCTGTGCTGTTGGAAGCAAGCCTGCCAGAGTATTATAGCCCATGTAAGTAGCTAATAGTAAGATAACATATCCCATTTCATACGAAAATCCAAAGAAAACAACGCTAAGTAATGCTATCATGTTAATTATTTTCATTGAGAACCATTTTTTCTGGGACAATTTAGAAGATGGTTTTTGCATCACTGTATTTAATATAGATCCTACAGTTATTATTAGGCCTGTATCGCTTTGTGTGAAACCCATATCAATCAGTATTACTGGCAAATATATTAAGAAGTATTCTAAGCCTAGGGCACTTACTTTGCTACTGATCTTAACACCAATTATACATGAAGATATAATTGACTAGCTTATATTTGTTTTTAGCTTTGAAGTCATATTATCTTGAATAGATATGAGAGCTACAATACATGCTAGTATTGCTATTGGTGATGATATAAAAAAGTATTCCTCCAGCCGATATACTCAGCAGAAAAACTGCTCAGAGCCCGACCAAAAACACCGCCAAGAAACGAGAAGGTCAATAAGTTACCTATTTCCTCTCTCACCCTTCTATTTATTTTGGAGGCATAGGCCATTAGCGCAGGCCAAAGCATTGATATACCGATTCCTAAAACAAACTGAGCTAAAATCATCTCAATTCCTGATTCAGCGAGACCCTGAATCAAAAACCCGAGACAATACAGAACAGTAGCTATGATTATGAAATTCTTCCTACCTCTCCTATCGGATAAAGAACCAAATAAGGGTCTCAAAAATATCTGAGCCAGATTTGAGGATAAAGGTAATAAAGCTGATAAAGCGCTTGAGATACCTAAACTAACTGCTAGTAATGGTCTTGCTATAGTCGTCATTGAGAAACTGAAAGGAATCAAAAAGCCTACTAATAGGTAATACTTCTTGGTCATTCTGTAT
>JAHQWF010000068.1 GCA_029856055.1 Candidatus Njordarchaeota archaeon
AATGTACGTGGTGAGTAGGTGTTGCTGAGATGGAACATCGCATTGAAAATGAACCAACCTCAAAAATTTTATATCTTAGGCTTCATTATAGCAACGATATCTGAAGTATTAACATTCGTTATATTTAGAGACCTCTATACATCTTTCAATTTACCTCTAATAATCTTTGTTATTAGTTCTAGATTCCTATCTGGTTTAGGTATATTTTCAACGCTATCAATGATTTTAACATATTTATTGAAATATTCTTCACCCTACTTAAAGAAGAAAAAAGAACTATCACGATTTTTTATTAATACATTAAACCTGCTAACAATCGGGTTTTTTTGTTTGCTCGTAATATACAACATTTATTCCCTACTATATGGTACGTACGAACTGTATTCTCTTATCTTAGGTATCTTAATGGTTGTTTTTTCTTATTATTTAACACCAATATGGAAACCAGATTATAGTATCAGATTAGATGAGAGTTGGCTTGACAACCTTAAGAGCTTTATAAAGGGAATAAAGCTTGATGTAATCAGGGGTTACTATAAATATTTATCCAAAGACTATCTGAGAGCTTATTCGATAGATTATATTAAATTTAGAGTGCATTGGGATAGATATAGATATAGGACTTCAATATATATAGTTCCGCTATTTGCTGTTTCCATATTAATAGTACCTTTCTTCTTTGTTTTGTTAAGCATAATTTGCATAAAATTACTTATCTTTAGGAAAAATCCAGATCTAGTTGATTACATCATTATTTCATTAGCAAGCTTAACGCTCATTTACATATCTCTAATCTCTGATCTTAGCTCATTATTTTACTTCAACATACTTTGGTTTATACCATATCTTTTAGGAATTTTCGTTTCATTTATTGCCTATCTAGACTCAATGTTCCTAAATGGTCGGCTTTTTAAATAGATTTTAATCAACATTAGTTTTATTTAATTGTTTTTGGTGCTCTAAAATGATCTTCCGAACACTAGATGAAACCATAGAGATCCTTAGAGATCTTGTTAACTTAGTTAGGAGTGAGGAGGATACCTCTATTAAATCTATGATACTAAGGGAGATTGGTGGGAATTTTGCTGATTTAGGTCTTTTCGATGAAGCCAAGGAATTGCTTTTAGATGCATATAAATATGCCTCTGAAATTAAAGATGTTGATAAAATGATTTCTGAGATTTTAGAAATAAGCCGAGATCTTTATTCTATGGGCTTTAGCGAAGAATCTATTCGAATACTTGAAAAAGCATTGGAGAATGCAGATTCATTAATTGAGATAGAAGATAAGTTGTTTTTGCTTATTCAACTAGCCAGAGAACTACTTGAGATCAAGTGTTTAGACCTTGCTAGAGAGGTCGTTGAGCGTATTATAAATATGTTTTTTAGTTTTGATCCATCAGAGATAGAAGATGTCGAGCTTTTAATTTATGGATTTAAATTAATAATTGTTTTTGAGAAAGGTCGTATCTTAAGAAAGATATATAGTGTAATTCTCGCTAGATTAGAGGAGGAAAGTAATGAAACAATTGATGAATATTATCTGGATTTACTGGATGTTTTAATCGATCTAAATTGGTTTTCCGAAATACGTGATATAATATTGAATCGAATCAGATCTATTGATAATAAGGTAGAGGCTGCATCTAAACTCGTAGAGAAAGTTAATGATAACATAAACAAAGCTATAAAGGAGAATTATAGCTAAGTATAATGAACTAAGAAGTGAGTAAATATGGCTGACGATAAGAGAGAAAAACTCTTGGAAGCTATAGCACAAGAAATAAAGAGATGTAAAAAATGCATATTACATCAGCACAGGAAAAATGCTGTTCCTGGCGAGGGGAACCCTTATGCACAAATAATGTTTATAGGTGAAGCTCCAGGGTATCATGAAGATATTCAAGGAAGACCATTTGTTGGAGCTGCGGGGAAATTACTTACAACCTTAATAGAATCTTTAGGATTAAGTCGATCCGATGTATTTATCACTAACGTTGTTAAATGTAGACCTCCGAATAACAGAGATCCGATACAGGAAGAAATACAAGCTTGCTCTCCTTATTTATTAAGGCAAATCAAAATCATCAAGCCTAAAATAATTGTTACGTTGGGTAGACATAGTACAATTACTATTCTTAAGGAAATAGGAGTAAAGGTGCAAGGAATCACCTCTGTTAGGGGTAAAGTTTTCGATACCGAGGCTTTTGGTTTTAAAGTTAAGATAATACCCACCTATCATCCCGCGGCCGCTCTTTATAACCCCAAATTAAAAGATGTATTGGAAGAAGATTTCAGGTTCATTGATGTTGTTTTACGAGAGAAGTTAGATAGAAAAAGGGAAGTGACCTTAGATGAATTCTTTTAGCTTTAATCTATTACTCCTGTTTCATAAGCTATTCTATAAGCATCTTGAAAGTTTAAACCTTTTTCACCAAGTATAGTATATCTCTCCGGTCTTATCTTATGCGCTATAGTTAAAGCTTTTATTACCTCATCGACGCTAAGACCTAGTTCTTTTGCTTTGGTAGGCATTCCAATTCTTTCCAAGAATTCTTTCACACGGATCCAGTTATCATCTCCTCGGTAACAAAGCATCATGATAGTTCCTAGAGCACATTGTTCTCCGTGTAAAGCTGGTTTTTTAGCAATTCCATCAAGCGCATGAGAGAATAAGTGCTCAGCTCCACTACCAGGTCTGCTTGAACCAGCAATGCCCATAGCTATACCGCTACTTATCAGCGCTTCAACTATAGTTCTTAGCGCCTCTAAATCATAATTAATTAAAATATGTTCATTCTTTATTAAATGCTCAGCACTCATTAATGCCAAGTTAGCAGCATACTCTCCATAATATTCTCCTTTTACCTTATGCGCTAGCAACCAATCCTGAACTGCATTAATATTTGCTATTACATCGCCGATACCCGCCCTAAAGAATCGACGAGGAGATTTAGAAATGATATCAATATCAGCTATTACCGCTATAGGTGGTGTGGCTTGAAGTGAGTGTCTTCCTCTTCTTTCCCGTAGTGAAGCGAAAGGTGAGGCAATTCCATCATGTGAAGCAGTAGTTGGAACACTTATGAATAAGGATTTTGTTTCTTTCGCAATAACCTTGCCTACATCTAGATTCTTACCACCACCCACTCCTATTACTGCATCAAAATTGTGTTTATAATGTAGTTCAACTCCCTCCATAACAGAATTCATTGATGGTGTATTAACTTCTAACATTTTTGTTTTAACTCCTTTCCTCTCTAATAATTTTTTGATATAATCCCCGGCTAATTTCCTGGTAAGAGAACCTACGGTAATTAGCGTGTTCTTTATACTGAGCGAACCAATTATTTCTATAAGATTTGTTAAAACTTCTTGTCCTATAACGACTATTGATGGTATTCGTATAATATGTTTGTTTCCCATTAAACCGAATGACAACCCATTTAATCGCTTAAGTACACTTTCCATGAAAGACTTCCATCACTCTTACAGTAAAGTAAAGTTACAAATGGTACAAATTATTAAGCATTGAAGAAGTTTTTATTTCTTTATTAGAATTTAAGCTTATATAAAATTTAAGAAAAATTTTACTATCTTTCCCTCCTTTCAAATGCTTTTCGCAGAATTAGCATCCCAATTTCGTCGAAAATTGTATCTATATTAATTCTCAGCAAAGCACTAGATTCTATGTATGGTACTTTAATACTAAAGATCTTAGATAGCGTTCTAGCCAATTTCTCTCCCTCTTCTGGAGATACAGGATCAGATACCTTATCTCTTAAGTCCACCTTATTCCCAACTAGCACAACTGGATATCTTCCCGAATTATGAAGGAATTCATTTGCCCAGTGTAAGATGTTATCAAAAGTCTCTCTCCTCGAAATATCAAAAACTAAAATAGCACCTTTTGCACCTCTATAAAACTCCTTACGGACTTCTCTGAATTTAGGTTGCCCAGCTAGATCCCAGATAACCCAGGATATGTTTATCTTATAGTTCTTTATGTTTATGATACTCCTTTTAGAATAAACATCCACTCCGATTGTTTGTTTATACTCATAATTGAAACCCTTTCTCAAGTACCTGTGTGCAATAGATGTTTTACCTACGCCTCCGTCACCAATAAGAACGATCTTTAGATGAGCTATGTAACTCATTTTATATCACATCTATAGAATACTGTATAATGAAAAGAATTTTTATTTAAAAAAATTATAGCTTGTATATGAGCGAATCCAAACAGGTCTCTTAAATCGGTGTATCTCTTGAAACCCTTTCTCTATATAACAAGAAAAATACCAGATAACGGCATAAAGATGTTAGAGGACTATTTTAATATTGAGTTATGGCCGGAGTGTCCACCTCCACCGAAAGAGATAATAATGAAAAAAGTTAGGGATGCGGATGCTTTAGTCACTTTATTGACCGATCCTATAGATAGAGAAGTGCTAGAAAAAAGCAAAAAATTAAGAATTGTGGCTCAATACGCTGTAGGTGTTGATAACATAGATCTAGAAACAGCGACGAGACTAGGCATATATGTTACAAATACGCCCGGCGTATTGTCAAACGCGGTAGCTGATCTAACTTGGGCATTAATATTAGGTATAACAAGAAGAATAGTTGAAGCGGATGAACATGTGAGATCTGGCAAATGGGAGGAATCTAAAACAGGTTGGCATCCGAGGATGTTATTAGGAATGGAGTTGCGAGGTAAAAAACTTGGAATTATCGGACTAGGTAAAATTGGGCTTGAAGTTGCGAAAAAAGCTCAATGCTTTGGTATGCAAGTCATTTATTATAGCAGAAGTAGAAAGGAAAATGCTGAGAAAAATTTTGGTTTCAAGTATGTTGACTTAGAAACATTATTGAAGGAGGCTGACGTAGTATCAATACATGTGCCACTAACTGAAGAAACAAAATTAATGATCGGCGAAAGAGAATTAAAATTAATGAAAAATACAGCATATTTAATAAACACAAGCAGAGGAAAGGTTATAGATGAGAAAGCTTTAATTAGAGCGCTAGAGGAGAATTGGATTGCTGGCGCGGCATTAGATGTTTTCTGGAATGAGCCACTAAGCAAAAACAGTCCGTTAACTAAATTAAAAAACGTGATATTAACTCCTCACATAGGTAGCGCAACCGTTGAGACAAGAGAGAAAATGGCAGAAATGATAGCAGAAAACTTAATTGCTTTTTATAAAGGAAAAATCCCTCCTAACTTAGTAAACAATGAGGTTATAAATATAAGGAAACCAGGATTCCGATAGTAATTAGACTGTGTATTTGGCTAATTCATCTTCGATCGCTTTTAATTTAGATTTTAACTCATTAAATCTTTTTGTAAATGTTTCAGCATCTATCTTTTTATCCCTGAATTCCTCCTCTATTCTATTGAGTTCACGTAATATCTGTTGCCTTCTATCTTCAAGCTTTGTTATTGTTTCTTGAGTCCTTGTGGGAGCTATCTCAGCTAATTCTAATTCAGCTGGGGTTATAGTAGCTATGATTCTACCGTCAAGTATTCTAGAGATCCTATCAGAAATTCTTGCTATAGATACGTCATGCGTGACTATTATAATTGTCTTACCTAATTCATCACGCAACCTTCTGAACAATTCCGCAATCTGTCTACCCGTTACCGTGTCGAGCTCTCCAGTCGGCTCATCAGCAAGTATTAATGGAGAATCATTAGCCAAAGCAGAAGCAATCGCAACTCTCTGCTGCTCGCCTCCCGATAGTTGATCTGGTCTATGATCAGCTCTAGCTTCCAACCCCACCAATCTCAAAAGCTCTCTAACTCTTTGTTTTCTAGCCTCTCTTGGAACTCCAGCTAGAACCATCGGTAATTCGACATTTTCGAATGCCGTTAATGTAGGAATAAGATTAAAGAATTGAAAGACTATTCCCACACGCCTCCTCCTATAATTTAAAAGCTCTTTTTCAGAAAATTTCGTTATATCCATACCATCCACTATCACTCTACCCGCATTTGGTTTATCTATTCCACCAATTATGTTAATCAACGTGGTTTTACCGCTACCAGAAGGACCCACTATTGCTCTAATCTCGCTTTTATCAACATGTAAACTCAGATCTTGCAGAGCCACTACCTCTATTTCTCCACTTTTATAAATCTTATATAAGTTTTCACACACAACAACACTCATTAACTTCACCTAATGATGAATCCTTAATTCATCAGATATAGTTTTTTTACTAAGCAAGATAAGTGGAATAACCGAAAATAACAAAAATGCCAAAAATCCAAAAACTAAAGCATAGATCAGGTAGTGAGGTATTACAATAGCGTAGCCAGGAGGAAAATCATAAGGCAATGCACCTATCCATGTTGGTTGCAACATTCCAACTAAAAAACCATAACTATAAACTGTAGCAACAAGAAGCCCTAAACCGAATCCAAGCACCACTATCAAAAAAGCTTCGCCCAAAAAGGCACCTAGTATCTGGATAAATGCTGCACCACGTGTCACAAGCAAAGCTATCTCCCTCCTCCTCTCATATACAGAAATTGTCATTATTAGGGCCATTCCTATAAAAGCTATTATCAATGAGAAGAAAAACTCTATTTTCACGAAATAATTAGATATATTTTGAAATCCGAATGATAATCTTGCTTCTAATTCTTCTTCAAATGTGCTTACACTAGCTTGATAACCGAGTTTTGTCGTAATGTTTCCTATATACTCAACTATTGCTGACTGATTGTAACCGTCAATCACATCTATTAATAATGATTTAGCGGATATACCTTCAGTGCTGTTTATTAATTCTAATGCGACCTTATTATTGATGAAAGCAATTGGATAGTAATCCGTTTGTAGAGCAAATATATCATCAGTTATACCAGGAGCGAATTTAATGAATCCCGCTATAATGGGATTATACTTCTTATTGGTTAATTTGTTGGTCAAAGTAAATGTCCCGCCCTTAACTTTTCCGAAGTATCTCTTCAGGTTCACAGATAATAATATATCACCACTAGCGAATTTACCTTCAGCTTCTTTAATCGTAATATCTTCGAGATAACCATTCTCCATAAAGGTAACGTTAAAGTAGTTAGCATCAAGACCTATCACAGAGACTGGAATATTTCTTTCTCGATAGACTTCTGAATACAAGGGGAGATGAATTACCTTACAAACATCCTTAACTCCCTCCAGTCGACTTATATTTTCAGTTAAATTAATCAAAGTATCATAAGGCACATTAGAGTAAAACTCAACGTGAATATCACTTCCTACAGCTAGCTCCGTATTTATACGCACTCTATTCTCATTAGTTGCTGCAGCTATTCCATAATAAACCGTGAAGGAAAGCATTAAAGCTATAAGAAAAATTACTCTAGATACTCTAGCTTTCTTTCTTATAAAATTCCTGACTGATACATAATTCAATTCACGCGAAAATAATTTGCTTAATATGTAAAATACTCTTCTTAGTTTTGAAGCATAAGCGCCAATAAGTTTGCTAGAAGTATATGTAAATATCATTGGTCCCGCATATATTAGGAAGAATTCAATCGGAAAGAATATAACTCCTATAAAAATCAGCAAGAACAATCCTCCATGTATCAGTGTTATTGTGACAAACCTGAGAACTGGTAGTCCAAGACCTATCTCTAGTAATGAATAAACACCCATAGCAAAGAGAATCCAAGTAAGCTTCCCTATCTCAAATTTAGCCTCTAGTTCCTCTGAATATTCCTGTAATGCTTCAAGAATACTGATTTTTGAGACCCTTCTAGCGGGTATAAATACAGCTAATAGGCCTAAAATTCCACCTATTATTATACCAGCTATAACGTAGAATTGCACGAAGTGACTTAATATCGCCTCAGGCATGTATTGTTTAGCTATATCAAACCATTGGACTTTAATTAATGTGATAGCTGTGAGATAGCCAGAAATACCGCCAAGAAATCCTGAGAGTATTCCAGAAGAAATTGCTTCGGTAAATAGCATCGTTGAAATCTGCGATCCTTTAGCACCCTTAACTCTGAGTAAACCTATTTCTCTCCTTCTTTCATTAATAGATAACCAAATAGCAATTAAAGCAAGTATGCCCCCTAAGGCTAGCGCAGGTATCAAAAGCATTGTTATATTTAGTCTTGCTGACATCACCGAGATACTATAGAAAAATAAACTATAAGTTAGAAAATCTTGTACGTAGTAATATTCGGATTCACCAACATAATTCTGTAGAACTAACTCTATTTTATAATTAATATCTCTTATTCTATTTATTGATTCATACAGATTCCAGGGATTAATTAATTTATCTCTATTAACAAATATATTGATTATTATTCTATGTTTCAAAGAGATTTCTACATTACTCATGTTTTGCATTTCTTTAATACAATTATAGACATATGAAATGTTCCCTAACAATGCGAGATTAGGATTTTTCCATGACATTGTTTGTCGCGTTATAACAGTTCCTGAAAATAATCCTTGGTATTCATACATTAAAGAGTCCCATATTTTATCTCTAATCCTCAATACACCACGAACTCTATAGGTAATATTCAATGACCCCACGCCGAAGGAGCCAAAGGTCGGAAAAATTAACGTTATATTATCACCAACATTTACTTCAAGAAGCTTAGCCAGATCAATCCCAAGAGCTATCTCGCCTTTTTTCAGATCAAGAGATCCATTAATTAAATCGATATAACCAATCTTTGAGTGCTCTGGTAACCCATATATAGTTGGATAATACGAGAAGTAGCCTGAATCTACTGATACACCTTTATCAGATACAATATTAATACCTAATAAATTAACGGACAAAACTGGAAAACAAACATTAACACCATCTATATCCTCAATATCTTGAACTAAATCACTTAAACTTTCAATAAATTCGTCTGATGGGCTATCAACATTAACTCTCATATCAACCTTAACTCTGTCTAACTCCTTCTTGATACCCGCGTAACCTAAATAGTCAATTGTCATAAACCCTGCAGTTAGTAATGATACTCCAAGCATTATGCCTAGAATTATACCCAGCAGCAATCTTGGTCTTCTGAAAGCCGTCTTAAAACTATAGAGAATTATTGACATTATCTTTGCCCCTCCATATACTATAATTCTTTAAATAGCAATATATTTAATTATTCGTATTTATAATGTTCTTTTATAAATTTTTTGTAGTAATTAAGACTTATCTATAAATGTGTAATGTTTGGTGGTTTATTTAAGCCTTATCAAGACACTTGGTGCCAGTAATCTAAGCGTAATACATGCAAAGCCAATAAGCCACTTAATTAATATGCTTTCAAGAAAATTTGAGA
>JAHQWF010000063.1 GCA_029856055.1 Candidatus Njordarchaeota archaeon
GATTTCGAAATGTTGATGACGATTCCCTTAATAGACGCAGTTTTAAATTAGCATTTATCTCGCTAATTATTCTAACTGTCTCAGAATTTAATGGCTTAACTACCATAACTGTGTGCTCACCCGTTTTCTTATTCACTTTTGGACTAATATGGACTGGAACAAAACCATTTTTTACCCAGAATTTTAATAATTCTGGATAAGCGCTAAAGCCAGCTCCGATCCATGCTATATTTTCTTCCATAGCTTTACTTTCTAGTAATCTTAATGCCCGACTTCCAAGTCCCATACGCATAAGATTGGGGTGTGTAGCTATTCTCACGATTCTCCAGCCTTTAAGCTGGAGAAAATTAATAGCTCCGTAGTATTTAAACAATTTATCTGGGATGATATGGCTGCTGGGCGATTCATTATAGAAAACCTGTATACTATCATCAGGAATTCCGCCCTCCATAGATATTTGCAATGCGGCAAGAGGATTTCCTTCTAACTCTAGAGATAAAACTTTATGATGTGGAGCATCACATAGCATTAGCAGATCATTAGGGTTATTTCTATAGTGTGCTGTGACCAATATACCAAATATAGAGCCTAATTTTTCGTCATTAAATGCCAGATTCATTGGGTTATGTTCAGTTAATCTCGTTAAATTGACTTTACTATTTATATAGTCTCGCGAGACGTTTTTGGGTTCGGCATTTAATTGAAGCGCATCAAATAGCCACTTCTCTACAGTGTCTTGTTCTGAATATCTTATTGGTTTTTTCAACTTGATCCAAATAAATGACGGGTCCTTTTGTTTTAAGAGCGAAATGAATCTTACAGAAAATGTTCTTCCAGTGCCTTCATACCCATGAATAGTTGTAGAGAAAATAATTTTACTAAATTCATCGAGTAGTCTAGCTAATAGCGGTAATGGCAATCCAGCAGCTTCATCTACCACGAGTAAATCTGCATCGCCATGTAATGCCTCAAATGGTGTTTTATATATTGCTTTGATAACGTTGCTCTTAAAGAGAAGTGATCGTTCGTCAAAACTATATTTTATGTCCATGATCTCATGAGATCTCTTTAGGAACTCGAAAACCTTGATAACATTTTCTTTCTCTGGTGAAGTAACAATTATGTTTAATCGATCTTCAGATATGATTGCGAGACCAGTGAGTCCTATTCCTATTACTGATGATTTCCCCCTACCACGATCTGCAGTTATCAAGATATGCGACATAGAATCTATCTGTTCTAGAGATTTTAACGTATCTATTTGATCCTGAGTGATACATATATCATAGAGTTCTCTTGGAAATCGATACTTGTTAGGTAGAACTATCTCATCATAAACAGAGGATCTTTCTGCCACGGTTCTCGCTCGTGAATAAATGAAACTATCTGAATATGAAGAATAAACATAGATCCCTTCCATGCTGAATGCTTTAAGTAATAATCTACGCCTTAATATGTCTCTTGGTAACTGATTTATACCTACGGGTTTAAGCTTTTCCAAATACTTATGAGAACTTAAATAAGAGAAAGGCATAAATATGAAAATAAGCCCACCGCCTTTAACCGAACCAATAGTACGGCTAAGTGAGATAACATCTGGATATTCAATTAAATCAATTATAGCATTACTAAAATTCATCCCTAAAATTTTTTTGTATCTCTATGATCTACATGCTTGTAACTTCCATTTGGAAGAATATTATTTACAAATTCCGACCTATCAGATACGACGATTGTTTCTTCATCAACTATTTTTGAGATGGTTTCTGACACTTTATCTATATTTTTCTCTCCTAGAATTATGAATAATTGTCTTTCATAATTTTTAATAGCTACTTCTTTGGCTATTCTAGTAGCTTCCGAAAAATCTCTATTCTTCATAATACCCACTCTATGAAGTTAGTGTCCACAAATTTTTTATGATTCTAATCTTTAATTATAATACCGATAGAATGCGTAAATATTTATATCTGGTTTGAATTAAATTATTATTGGCTATATGTAGATAGTTAAACTTCATTAGTAAGTAGATTCATATAGGCTAATCAAAATGTCTGATCTAAAGAGGCTATACGAGTCAATAACCTCAGTTCTGTCTGAGATAATCAATATTGATGAAAACTTATTGTGTGTATTAATCGCAACCAGATCTGGACAGCTAATAGACTATGTTGCGTCGAAAGATTTCTATGAAAAAGTTGAAGGATCTGTTTCCTTCGACGAGTTAGCCGCTACGATCGCGGCCATGTATGGTGCTAGTTTAGCAACTGGAACCGAGTTTAGTCTAGGCGATACTGACGCTGTATTAACTGAATTTACAAATGGTAGAATAGTGATTATATCATGCGGCAATGATGCTTTACTTGCTATTACGTCTGAAAGAAATATTCCCTTAGGGAACATTAGATTACTAGCCAAAAAATTTGCGAAGAGGCTATCAGATCTCGTTGAAAAGTTGTTTGTAGCTATTGACAAAGAGATAAAAATGACTAAACCAGAAAATATTGGACTATTTACAGATCTATCATAAAATATATTACATCCTTGTAACTTACTCTTCTTAAGTTATAGTTGTAAGCTGTATCATGATACGGATCCGTAAGATAGAGTGTAAAAATTAAAAAATGAATTAAACCATCTATCTCAGAGTAAACCTTAAATATTCTTAAACCCTTTTTTTAACACAACTTAGGTAGACCTAGAATAGTTAAATCTCAAAGTTTTAAGCTTTTAATGGTGAGAATGTAATGGCGGCAGAACCTCAAGCAATTCCAGTTCTAGTATTAAAGGAAGGTACCGCACGAACTAAAGGTAAGGAGGCTTTATTTAATAACATCCTCGCAGGAAAAGTCTTAGCGGAGATTATGAGGACGTCCCTTGGGCCTAAAGGTATGGATAAGATGCTAGTGGATCAATTTGGAGACATAACCATAACAAATGATGGAGCTACTATTCTCGATGAGATTGATATTGTTCATCCAGGAGCAAAATTCATTGCAAAGCTTGCTAAGTCGCAGGACATTGAGGTTGGTGATGGAACTACCACTACAGTTGTACTTGCAGGTGAGTTACTAGCGCAAGCAGAAGATTTACTAAAAGAAGATATTCATCCTACCATAATTATCGATGGTTATCAGAAAGCGCTTAAGAAAGCACTAGAGATAATAGATGAGATAGCTATTCTTGTTGGCTTAAACAATAAGAATATGGTAAAAGAAATCAGTAAGACGGCAATAGCTAGTAAGATGCTCGCCGGAGTAGCTGATCATTTCGTAGAGCTAGCAATTAAAGCAATAGAAGCCGTAAAACATGAAGAAAACGGTAGATTAAAGATTCCATTAGGAGACATTAAGATTGAGAAAAGGGAGGGAGGTTCATTAGAAGATTCTGAATTAATTGACGGTATTGTATTAGATAAAGAGGTTGTACATCATAGAATGCCTAGAAAAGTAGAGGATGCAAAAATAGCATTAATTGCATATGCACTAGAGCTAGAGAAACCAGAGGTAGCCGATGTAAATGTGATGATGGATGCTGATACAATTGATTCATTGTTGAGATGGGAAAAAGAAAAATTAAAGGAAATGGCTGAAAAGATAGTAGAAAGTGGAGCTAATGTTGTTTTCTGTCAGAAAGGCATAGATGATATAGTGCAACACTACTTAGCTAAGAATGGAGTATTAGCTGTTAGAAGGGTTAAAAAGAGTGACATGGAGAAGTTAGCTAAAGCGACTGGAGGAAAAATTATTATGAACGACGCCTTCCTTACACCAGATTCTCTTGGGTATGCAAAAGTGGTTGAGGAAAGAAAAGTCGGCGATGAGAACATGATTTTCGTAAGAGGTTGTAAGAATCCTAAAGCAGTTAGCATATTAATTAGGGGAGGTACTAAACTAATAGTAGAGGAAGCTGAAAGATCTCTAAATGACCTATTAAACACAGTACGTAACATCTATCTAGAGCCTAAAGTAGTTGCAGCTGGGGGGGTTCCAGAATTAGGGATAGCAATGAGACTGGAGAAATATGCAGATGAAGTTGGAGGAAAAGAGAGTTTGGCGATTAGGGCCTTTGCTAGGGCGATTCAGAGCATTCCAGCCACATTGATCGAGACCGCTGGTCTAGATGTCGTGGAAACCTTAGAAGAGTTAAGGACATACCACGCACAGGGAAATGTTAATTACGGAATAGATGTAATCGCCGGAAAAGTTAGAGACATGGCTGAAGCTAAGTTATTTGATCCAGTAAGAGTCAAGAAAAATGCCCTAAAAAGTGCAACAGAGGCCGCTCTAATGGTTTTAAGAATAGACGATGTTATAGCTGCTAAAGAGGCCTTTGAAGCAAAGAAAGAAGAAGGAAAAACAGGAGGAACGGAGGAAAGCGAATAGAAATACATACCACATTAGTATTAATTTTGCATAAAACTATTTTTTATTTTATGTTGAATCAATAACTGACAGGTAATTTCTTGGAAAAACATTAAATACACTATTTTGAATTCATTTCTTCTCAGCAAGCGTAATAAAAATATCAGCTATCATTTAGTACTTAATAATTTCCTTATCTATTTGCTAATAGCTTTATTTTTAAATGCTAGAAAAATGTCCTTTAAATTAGAACACAATTGCATTAAAATTGGTGAAGTATATGAGTGTTACGAATGAGCAACCATTAATACCTTGGGAAGTAAAAAAGATACTTGAGAAGAGGCGAGGCGGGTCGTCGCAATGGGACAAGGCAGATCAGAGGCGTGTATATGAGCACGCAGATAAGTTCTATAAACTAGATATGGACGATGCTCTGGAGTTATTAAATAAGTTGATAAAGGAATACGAAATACCTAGAGTTGTAGCTGTTCAAATTGTAGATATATTACCAGTAACATTAGATGAATTAGACATCATATTTAAGGCAATAGAGGAAATATCTCATCAAGCGCGACTCCAAAAAGAAAGTGAAATACCTAATTATGTGAAAGAAATACTGTTATTCTTCGAAAAATTAGAGAAAATGGAGAAAAATGAGAAAGAGGCATTTCAAGGAGAGCTACTTGAGTTAGTTAGAAAGTATTGGAAAAAAGCAAGAAGGTTGACTGAGAGGAGTTCTAAAGAAGCTAAAGAGAAGGGGTAATGTAATTATGAGGAAAAAAACGATAGAAACAGGGTTGTTCTGGAAAGCATGGCTAAGAATTCTGGAAGAATGTGAGACAGGGGCCGCAATTATAGTGGAAGGTAAAAAAGATTATCTCGCCCTACGAGAGTTAAAAGTAAAAGGACATGTGATAACATTAAATACGATGGGTTATAGTAGAGTACTTGATTTTCTTGAGAGGTCAAATATAAATCGGGTTATAATTCTAACCGACTTTGACAAAGAGGGTGAATTGGAGGCAGATAAATTAGGTAAACTGTTAAAAAGAAGTGGTATCGAGGTTTTAGATGGGTTGCGAGAAGAATTAAGGAAATCTTTGCTTATTTCTAAGATAGAGGAATTAAGAAATTGGGTGAATATGCTCATTGATAATGCTCCATCACAAGTTTTTTTAAAAGATTTAAAAAATGAGATTGGTATTATCGATCAATATTAAATCACTTCCTAATTTTAACTATTCTGCTAATTACATCAAATGGCAAATCTATTCTCTCTGATGTTTCCCTAATTGCCTGTTTTATATTCTTCTTAACCGACAAAATTTCTTCCACTAAACTTTTGACTCTTGTCTTATTTATTATTCCTAGTTCTAGCGGAATCTGAATGCAATGTGGATTTGAACCCTTATAAATTATCTTTAGCGAACTCTTGAGATGTTCCACAAAATTATCAGGTTGGTATATTATATCTAAGTTGATTTTTTTCGTAGATTTTGGCGATAATATTATTGGGTCGGGAGGAACCCCAATTACCTCATCGCCAATAAAAGTGATCTGTAATGAGACTTGTGATAAGTTTTTTATCGCGAGTGTTAGTTTGTCTCTATACGAATAGTAATATTCATCTGATAGCTCATACTCTAAGCTTTGATCCTTGATGAATATAATTTGTTGTTTTATTTCTTTGTCTTCTAGTTTCATAACTACTTGAGGTCTTACGAAGTAATTGCTGGTATTTGATATATAATAGATGAGATCAGATTTTGTTTTCTTTATACTTATTATATTTGATTTATTATTTGGGATCAATATTTTCTGGATTCGCCTAGCAGCTTTAAGTAAATCTTCCTCAAAACTATAAACAGCAATAGTTGAGGTATCAATCTTTCTATTTGAAGCTACAATAATTTGTCTTTGTAAGATATTTTTTCCTCCTCTTTGTAACCGCAACCAAGAAATCCCGTGAGTTAAGCATTTTGCTAGCATTCTAGACATTGTTACCCATCCTAAACCAAGTTTAGTTCTAGTCACATCAATTTTCTTTGTGCTTATCTCCATCCCTCTAGTTCCAATTAATCTGTCTTTAGATTGAGTAATTAAATTAATGTAAAATTCCTCACCTTCCTTAATTATTCTCGGAGCGTCAATCCTCGGAACATGAATTAAAAGAGATATTTTCTCTCTGCTTGATCTATATATTATATCGCCAAAACCATATCCAAGCACATTACCTACTTTAAGCCCCATCGAAGCAGGATACGTGTCACTAGAAAAAACAATTTTATTTTTCTTATACGGATCTATTATCATGAAATTGTTTTCTGAACTATCGGTTAATGCTAATATCTCGTCTTTTCCATCTCCATCAATATCTGCGCTCTCTAAGCTAATTGGATTTCCACCGAGGTTTATTTCAAAGAGTTTTGCTAAGATTTTGCTCTTATGTTTTAATATTAGAATCGAGTCACGGTACCAATCTCCAACAATTATTTCTTCTTGAAGATCGCCATCAATATCACCAGTCTTAATGATATAAGGCAAAAGAGAGCTATCTTTGAACTTTATTGAAGGACCATCATTACTTATTATTTGAATCGCATTTTTTAATCCAACTACTTCACTGAACGTTAGATCAGGTAATATTCTACCGTTACTTATTGCTAGAATGGGTGCATCGAATTTTGTTTCAGTTAAAAACGTATCTAAATGATGTAAAACTGGCACGAGTCCGGAATTAGAAGCTAATAAGCTTGGGCATTTGCAATCCTTAAATGTAGATAAAGCTATATGATGTAGGACTTTATCATTTTCTAAATTTTTTCTAAAAATTATCTCCCCGTTGTCATCAATTACATATAATTCATTCTTACGCGTCAAAATCGCGATTTCTGATCTACCATCGCAATCAAAGTCACAAGATTTAGCTTCCTTTATCCAACTACCAAAATTTTCAGCAAACTCAACATTTCCAGTTTCGCCATCTATAATTAACAAGTATTTATGTTTAGTAGCAGCAATGAAAGGTTTCTTTAGCGATATTTTAATCTTTAATAACTTTTCGGCAGGACCACTGTACACGTTACTTTTTACAGTCCATAAACGTGTACCACTATTACCCTGGACCGCATATATATTCCCATCCCATGATGCATATACAACTTCAAATTTATTATCATTATTGATATCATAAATCAAAATATCTCTAATTAGATCTCTTGCATTAGCTGTCCATATGGAAGTAAATTTCATTTCATATCACATTTGGATAATTAACATGAATCTTAGCTAACAAAAAAATCTTATGGTGATTTAAGGGTAATAAATAGCTAAGAAAACTTTTTCTTTATTATTGAAAGATTATTATACTTTCAAGAACAGATTATGTGTAAAGTATTTGAATAAAGTAGATAATACTAGTTGGTTAGAATGTTTGGTAGGAAAAAAGAAAAAAAGAAACATACAGATAACGTGGGCGTCGATAAGTTTCTAGTAAGAGCTCAATACTGGCTCGACTTCCTTGAGAAAAGAATCGCTATATACCAAAATAAACTGAGGAGATTAGATAAGATAATTAAAATCGCTGCTAAGAGAAAGGATAAAGATCTAATTATAGAGAGTCTAAAAGCTAGAAAAAGAATAAAATCTGACTTAAATATGTACATGGGGATTTTCAGAAATATCCAATTAATCATCAATAGGATGGAAACAGCTCAATTGGTAAAAGAATCAGCAAAGGTACTCGAGGAGGGCAAAATAATCATAGATCAATTAAGTAGCGATATGTCACCGGAGAAGATGGTAGAAGTGATGGAAGGGATAAGAGAATCGTTGACAAGCATTGATGAAGCAGCTGAGATCGCATCAGAGCCGATTTCAGATGTAACTTTGGAAGAATTTGATGAGGAGGAACTGGAGGCTGAGGCTGATAGAATTATTGCAGAGCAATCTCTCCCTAGCGTTAAACAAGAAGCTACTGAGGAAGAAATAGAGGAGAAAGATTTAGAGAAGGAGATTAGAGAGATACTTGAGAGTGAGGAATAATTTTGATTGATACGGAAAATTTTTATTATCAAAGGTTGGAAAAGGAAACGTGTGATTGAATCGATTGGTGTAGTTTATGCGAAATAGGTCTCTAGTGTTATCAGCAATTTTTTTAATTTTTCTTACGAGTGTAGCTCTCAACATTAATCTAAATGCTGATACTTATGTAGCTCAAGACGCACAATTACCGATATTAACTGTAGTGAAGTTAACTGAGAAAACTAGTGTTAGTGTGGGGGAGAAGTTAACGGTAACCATTATAATTAAAAATATAGGAAACTCAACAGCTTACAACATTTCTTTATTCGATGCAAGGCCTGGTAAATGGGGCGCTATTATAGAGGGAAACACAAATATGAGTTGGAAGCAATTACCCCCCAATACTGAGATAGTTCATAGCTACAATATCTCTATCATATCTGCATCTACTTATATTGCTCATTTAGGTAGAGCAAAAGTCGTGTATTATGACAATAGTTCAAATATGTACGTCGTATATTCAGAAAATCCTAGCATCTATGTGCAGATTAAGAGCGGCATAAATATTGATTGGGATAAACTTTGGAGAGATGTTACTGTGATGGAGAGTATAATAGTTTTGATTCTTATAGTCCCCTTAATTATCATTGAGTATAATACGTACAGGAGCTATAAGAAGGAAATCAGTAAAAAGAAATAAAAAGTGGTTTGTCAAAAATTTGATTTTTATTCTTTTTAAGTATTCTATGCCAGTTTAGGAACCAACGCAAAGACTAGTAGCAAGATATTCCATGCGAGAGCCTTAAACAAAACTTCGTTAGCCCTAG
>JAHQWF010000125.1 GCA_029856055.1 Candidatus Njordarchaeota archaeon
ATAGTATACAATCCTATCTTCTATCCGCTTATTAAGCAAAGAAGTGAAGTGAAGTCCTTTTTGGGTTTTAAAGATTATCTGTTTTTTTGCTTTCTTCAATTTATCGGCGCTATTAATTTTTATGCAAAAATCAATACTCGAGCAATCAATCCCCATGGATTTCTCGCAAAACGTTGAATAACTCATAATTTGCAAAGATTCATCACTTTCTAATTTATTAATGAAGTTATCTAAACTAGTTAATTCTAATACAGCTAGTTTCTCGATATCTTTCTTCTTAATTAAAGCGATTAAAAATCCGTGATCGTCGATCAAAACTATAGAATCTTCAAACATAGCTAACGAATCAATGAATTTCTCAAAGATAAGTGTATTAGCACGTAAAATTATTAAATCGTCATTAATAAAGCCTTTAGGTAGTTTACTAAAACTGAATTTATCAAGTAATATGAAACTAATTTTTAGGCCTAATTCTGAACCGTCATGAATATATTTTCTTAAGAAATCAAACTCATTATCAATAACTAATAGAATCTCACGGATATTTTCAAATCTAAGTGTGTTTAGAATCCTGACTAGTAATGGGACACCAGCTATCTTGATGAGTGGGGCTGGTTTCTTTAGTTCATTCACCACCATTTTCTCTACGAAAATAATAGCCTTCACATTGTATCACGCTTAAAGAAACGAGGTAAATAAGTATCTCTTCGAAGTCGTAATTTAAATTTGTAATGAAAATATACATTTAAAATAATTTACTTAATCTTAAGTGAAATGATGTGATTTAGATGAAGATTCAAGTAATTGTGATACCGAATTCAAAAGAGATTTCCATAAAGAAAGAAGGGAACTTATTTATAGTGAACGTTGATGCACCACCTGTTAAGGGAAAAGCAAATAAAAGATTAGTTGAGATATTAGCGAAATACTTTAATGTTAGGAAATCAGCAATTAAGATAATTAAGGGTGAGATGAGTAAAAGAAAGTTGATCGAGATCGAAGATCATGAGTAAAAAATAAACCATCTGATAATAAGGTTATCAGAATGAAAGTGGCTATACCTGCTTCTGGTAATGATAATAATGCTGAAGTTTTCGAGCATTTTGGTAGGGCACCGTTTTACTGCATTGCTACAATAGAGAATAATGAAATAAAGAGCATTGAGTTTCTTCCCAATCCAGCTATTGAAAGCCATGCACCAGGAGAGATACCTTCATATTTAGCGTCTAGAGGTGTAGACACCCTAATTTGCCTCGGGTTGGGAGGTAGAGCGCGATATTTCTTTAACGAATTAGGAATAAATGTGATTACGGGAGTTAGAGGCAGGATTCGGGAAGTGCTAGAGAAATACTTGAGAGGAGAAATAAAAAGTGTTGATTATACGCCGAGCAGAAAATGGCATGACGAGCATTAATCATTATTCTAAAATACAGAAATATATGAAGAAAACGGCAAGAAAGGGACAGTTACGTAACCTAGTATTAGTAAAGTACTATATACTAGATGATGTTTAATAGTTCCTAGATTTGCTGGGAATAAGCTTTTTGGATTATTATAATTTTTAAAGCATATCTTTATGTTCTTTAAGGCGATTGGTAGCGTAACAACTGTGATAAGAGTTGTCCAAGGTATTAAGCCAAAAGGTATCGTTATAAGTTGTATTATGTATGGTAGTAGGGCTAATATTGCATAACCATATCTAGCTTTTCGTAAACCTAATCTTACAACTAGATGTCTTTTACCAGCTTTTGCGTCAGCTTCTGCATCCGGAAATTCATTTATATACAATATCGCTGCAGTCAATATTCCAGTCAAGGTACCTCCAATCACAGATTCTAAGCTTATTCTTTGGGCCAATACTATATATGCTCCTAAGCTCATTAATGGGCCGAAATTAAGGAAAACGAAGAGTTCTCCCAATCCTCTATGTGAGAGTTTTAAAGGTGAGCCAGTGTAAAAAACGATTGATATCACAGCTATAGCCCCTATTATTAGTAGGGGAATTAGCATGGACATTGCTTGAAGTATTACATATATTCCAAGAATAATGCCGATTATCATTAAAGATAAACCGAATGCTAATTCTTCTTTAGGTGTAACTAAACCTAACTGTATCATTCCACTGCCTCCTGTGAAAGGTCTTATAGCATTTACATTTATGTTGTCAGTTCCGCTTTTCCAATCCCAGTACTCATGAACTAAATTTACACTGAGATGAAATAGAATACCTATTAAGAGAACAAATAGTGCTAATAATGGGTCTATTGCCACGTTATGTATCCAAGCTATAACTATACCAATTATAATTGATGCTAAAGTGACTTGTAAAAATGGGGGTCTAGAAGCTAATATAAGTGCTTTCCATTTAGGCATTCTAATTATTTTTTCACTCACTTTCTTAATCACCTAAAAACATATTTGAAACCAATTTTTAGAATCTTACTAAAGCTATATAATCCTTCGAAAAATGCGAAATAATCATTATCTGTTGCTATCCTAGCTAATTTAGTTTTATTCTTTATTTTCAACAAAAGATTTAAAAGTTTCACACTATTCCTCAATTTCCAACCATGTTCACTCCAAAATCTCTCTTCATATCTATCATCAAAAACAATTGAGCCAGATGCAACAGCAAATCTTATTCCTTCACCGGTTGTAGCCATAACCATGCCAGCAGCCTCCCCAATCACCCTAAGATTACTGTAAACTAGCTTTTTAATAGGCCCTCCTATGCTTACAGAAGCTCCTCTTAAATCATTAACTAATTTCAAATTGAAATGTATTAATACTTCATTTATTATTTTTCTGAGGATATTAGGATTATCATATACGCCGCCCACACCTATATTATAAAGATCTCCGCGTGGGAATACCCATGCATAGCCTTTATCTACACCCCATAGAACTATAGTGTCTTCGGGAACGGAATTCCCCTTAGCGTAAGCTTGTAAAACGGGTATGGTCTTGTAATTTGAGTAATCTAGGAATCTTCTCGCGAATGCCCCTTTTCCTGTAGCATCAATAACATAATCATACTCACTCATTAGATCCATTACCTTATTTGGATGGACAAATTTACTCCAAATCAATTTAACACCCATTGATTTGGCTAATTCAGCCATATTAGATAAAAATTTCTTCTTATCAATGATGTATCCATCAATTAAAGGCATATTCTTGAACTCTCTGATCATCTCTCCATTGAAGTAGAAGTAAGCTCTCTTGATATAATTTAGTATATAATCGCGCTCCATCTCTCTTGGTAAATAGTCAAAGATGAATTTTGGTATTGCTTCTCCACAAGGTTTTAAAGGATTTTCATCAAAACTAGCGGACTCATATAATTCAACCTTAATATCTAACAACCTACCATAATAGGCTGCAGATAATCCAGCTGGACCACTACCAATAATTATTGCCTTAACCAAGTTAATTCCCCCGCCAACTGAATCAATATTTAATCCATGTAATATCCACCATTAACATCTAATACCTCGCCTGTTACATAATCGCATTTAATAAGGAACACAACTGCTTCAGCTACTTCCTCCGGAGTACCGAATCGCCCCATAGGGACTCTTTTTCTAATTCTATCCTTTAATTCATCGGGCAAATTAGAGATTAATTCAGTTTCTATAGGTCCCGGAGCCACAGCATTAACTGTAATATTATATCTTAATAATTCTTGAGCCATAGAAAATGTCATTCCTATTATTCCCGCTTTTGAAGCTGCATAGTGAGGACCCACAGTTCCACCCATCTTACCTGCTACAGACGCAATATTAATTATTTTTCCTTCCATATTTTTTATCATGTATGGAACAGAGGCTTTAATCACATTAAAGTATCCTGTCAAATTTACGTCAATTACTCTCTTCCATTCTTCAATAGGAATATCGAGTATGGAGTGATGAGAAGGCATTATTCCCGCGTTATTCACCAGTATATCAATTCTCCCAAAGTCATTGACTATATTTTCAATCATCGCTTTTACGGATTTGAAATCAGAGACATCTGCTCTGTAAATCTTAGCCTTGACACCATACTTTGTCGCTAAACTCGCCACTTCTCCAGCTTTCTCTTTATTCCTGACGTAGTTTATTGCAACATGGCTTCCTTCTTTTGCAAGTCTCAATGCTATAGCTTTACCTATTCCTCTACTCGCTCCAGTTATAACTGAAACCTTATTTGAAATTTCCACTTTTAAATCACCGTTATAGCATCTTCACCTAGCTTTCAATATTGCATGTTTTCAATTTTTATATTTTAGATCTTTGATGAAAATCAATAATTTAGTTAAAATGATTAATCACTAAATACTGAAATAAAATGTAGTATCAGTAAGAGGCAAAAAACGGTTTATCAAAAATTGATTTTTCTTCTTTTTAAGTCTTCTATGCCAGTCTAGGAGCCAACGCAAAGACTAGTAGCAAGATATTCCATGCGAGAGCCTTAAACAAAACTTCGTTAGCCCTAGATCCTTGACAAACCATATGATTTTATATATTTCGTTTTTGCGCCTATTTTTTGGGCAAGGAAGAATGAGGATGTACCTAATCAATTTATGTATTTATTTAGTGATATTGTATAGTCCTTATAATTATATGTCCTAGATATTTCTATATTTATTGCGGTTTTTCGTACATAAGTTATCTTGGTGTTAGTCTATGGTTAAAATACTTGTTGGTGTTAAGTATTCACTTCGAGTAGAGAACTTAGCTATAGATCCAAAAACAAAAGCTATAATTCTAGATGAAACTCCCAAGAAAATGGGGGATATGGATAAAAGGGCTTTAGAAGAAGCTTTGAGATTAAAGGAGAAGCATGGAGGAGAGGTAACAGTACTTTGTGTAGGTCCAAAAGAGGCTAATAAAATTCTTTTAGAAGTATATGCCATGGGAGCAGATAGTGCATTCCTAATTCCCACTAACGATTACCTAGATACATTCTCTGTAGCAAAAATATTTGCTAAATTCTATGAAAAAAACGGTCCATTTGATTTAATCTTGCTAGGTGGCGCATCAACAGATAGCTTTACTGGTGTTTTAGGAGCTAGAATAGCTGGATTACTAAATCTCCCAATTATTCCATTTGCAAATCAAATTGTATTAGAAGACTTAAAAATTAAGGCCGAATCAGCGCTAGATGACGGAAAATACAAGTTCTCAGCACCATTGCCAGCGGTTGTAACTGTTACTTTAGAAATCAATGAACCTAGAATACCAAAACTCAAGGATATTTTGAGAGCGAAGAGACAAAAAATCAATGAATTATCTCTATCTGATTTAGAGCTAGATGATTTAAAAGTTACAATAAATATGACTGACGTTAGAGCTTACGAGGAGAAGAGAAAGCAGATAATACTTGATGCTACCGATCCTTCTAAAATTGATGAGGTGGTAGATAAGTTGATCAATTATCTTAGAGAAGAGGGAGTATTATGAGCATAATGATTTATGCGGATAAAATTGATTTATATTCAGAGCTAATTAATGCTGGAAACATTCTGAGAGAGGCATTTGGCGGCGATATTTTAGGCATTGTAATAGGAGAGAACAATGTAAAAAGTATTGATAGAATTAGAAAGATAGGTTTAAGCAAAATAATTACTTTTAGCGCAAATGAATTGAATGAATTTAATCCCGTCCTCTATGCAGAAACTATCAAAAATACTTTAGAGGAATTCGATGTAAGATATGTTTTAATGAATTCTAGCTATAAAAATAAGATCTTAAGCGGCCTATTATCTTCCTTTATGAATTCGGCTTTAGTTGTAGATGTAATCCGTCTTAATGTAGAGGATAATAAATTACTTGCTGAGAGACCAGTTTACTCAGGGAAAGCTTCAGCTAAAGAAGAAATAAATGCAGATAAGGCTATCCTCCTTATAAAATCTGGGGTATTCACACCAATGACAGAAGAGAAAACGGAAGCAGAAATCATAGAAAAATTAATTGACACAAGTAAAGTAAGTTTAGAATTACTGGAATTTTCACCAAAAGTCGTTGAGGAGGGCGTAAAACTCGATGAAGCAGATGTGGTTGTTGGCGGAGGAAGAGGGCTTAGAAAGAAGGAGGATCTAAAATTGCTGAAAGAGTTAGCTTCGATACTTGGAGGTGCGTGGGGTGTTACTAGACCGTTAGCTGCTGATTACGGATGGGCTCCTGAGTGGATAGGTATCTCAGGTGCGAGTATAAATCCTAAGTTATATATCGCTACGGGAATTTCTGGTCAGCCTCAACATACATCTGGTATAAGAGGCTCTAAAGTTATAGTTGCTATAAATATGGACTCTGAAGCTCCTATATTCAAGTTCGCTGACTATGGAATCGTAGGAGATCTATACCAGATAATTCCAAAGCTAATTGAAAAACTCAAAGAGATAAAAGAGGGGTAATTTTGTCCGAGAAATTCGATGTAGCTATCGTAGGTGCAGGTCCAAGTGGATTAACTGCGGCTTATTTTTTAGCTAAAAAAGGTCTGGAAGTTGTGGTTTTGGAGAAGGGAGGCGAGCTTGGATCTAAAAACATGTATGGAGGTAGAATATACACTCATGTTTTAAATAGGTATTTTCCAGAGTACACCAGAGAAGCTCCGGTCGAGAGGTGGGTTAGAAAGGAACAGTTATATTTTATGACTAAGAATAGCGCCGTTAAACTTGAGTTTTTTGCTGATGACGCATTCCTAAAAGAAAGCTTTACCGCGTATTTAACAAAGTTTGTTCAATGGTTAGGTAAAAAGGCAGAAGAAGCTGGAGTTCTGATAGCTACTGGTGTTAGAGTAGATAGCTTGATACTTGAAGATAATACCGTCAAAGGCGTAATAGCAGGAGATGATAAACTATATGCAGATTACACAATAATTGCTGAGGGAGCTAACACCTTGCTTCTAGATAACTTAAATTTAAAGCCGATGACTAAACCCGAAGAAGTGGCTTTGGGCGTAAAAGAGGTTTTTCGATTAGACGAGGAGAGAATTAATGAGCGATTTGGTGTCAATAGTGAAGAAGGGGTTGCCGGTTTACTAGTAGGTTTCCCTTCATTAGGATCTATTGGTGGAGGATTTCTTTATACAATGAAGAATGAGATTACATTGGGTGTCGTTATTAGATTGGATGAGCCAGTTAAAAAAAAGATCAAAATGTATGAAGTGGTAGAAGACTTCAGGATGCATCCATTGATTAAGAAGCTACTTAGGGACAGCTATATGATTGAGTACTCAGCTCACTTCGTTTTAGAGCGAGGTAAACTTCCTGATAAGTATCTTTATGGTGACGGTTACTTAGTAGTAGGTGCAGCTGCAGGATTCGAATTGAACACAGGTTTAGTTGTAAGAGGGGTTGATCTCGCAATAGAATCTGGAAAACAAGCAGCTGATACAATCATAGAAGCTCACGAAAAAGGAAAACAAGATAAACAAACTTTAGCTAGTTATATAAGTAGGTTAAAGAATAGTTTTATCTATAGAGAGCTTGAAGCATTCAAGAAAGCACCTAGATTCCTATCAAATGAGAGACTTTATAATCAATATCCCGAGGTGGTAAATGAGTTTCTTAAAGAAATATTAACTGTCAATGGAACTCCTAGGAGACTCTACTCTACATTCAGAAAAGCCATGAGAAATAAGGTTTCTCTATTAGATTTGATAAGAGACGGTTTGGGTGCGGTGAGGTCGTTATGAGTAGTGCCGAGAAAAAACTAAGTATTGAGGAGAGATTAGCTCTTGACGTTTTTAATGTTGATGAAGAACCACATATAATAGTAGAAAAGGATAAATGCGAAAAATGTGAATTAAAACCTTGTTTATACGTTTGCCCAGCTAATCTATATACACTAGATGAAAACGGTAAAATACAATTTAATTATGAAGGTTGCTTAGAATGTGGTTCATGCAGAGTTGCATGTCCGAAAGAAGCTGTTAAGTGGAATCATCCTCGGGGAGGTTTTGGTGTACAGTTTAGGTTTGGTTAAATAAGTAATTTTCAATGATAATCCGTTCCTCCCTTAGTATTGATGCATGTTTCTTCATTTTTCTCCTTTAATTTTTAACAAAAAACATCTTAAATTACTTATAAAAGGTCTTTATTTCTCTTCAGCTTCTAGTTTCTTGAATTGTGAGGGCAAAACCATTTTTACAAGTTTCCAGTTCTCTGGCGCTTTAAGAAATGCAACAATAGCTCCTATAAGAACATTCTCATCGCTTTTTACTGCTTCAAAAAACTGCTCTGGCCAAAGACCCAAAATTATTGTGTCTTCCTCACCCAAATAAAGTAACATTCCGAATTTTAGATTGTTTTTATCCAGACCTATTAGTATTAAGATTGGTCTGTCACTAAGATTTTCTCCTTCAGGAGAAATTATTCCCAGAATTTTATTCTCACTCTCGTAATTATCATACTTATTGAAGTTTTCTAACAATTCATCAAAAACAGATTTCTCGAATCCAACATAGTTATTATAGATTTGTCGCACATCTATAAACTCTAAACTCTTACCTTCTAAAATATCTCCTAATGATTCTGTCAACTCTATATTCCATAGTTGATTCATATTTACACATCCCTTTCACTAATTTTTGAGAACCCTAGCTAATTTTTAGTCAAAAAATTGATTACTCTTGGGTTCTCACGAAAAACAAAAAAAGAATCATTAACATATATAAAATATTCTATGAATCTAATTTACCCACTACTTATCCTCAATAAAAATTAATCAATAGCCAAATGATATCTTTTTATTTATAATAATACAGAGAAAGCTATTGATTCCCAATTAATAATTAAAAATTAACACATGTCTAATATGAAGCTAAAAAACGATACATTTATCTCACTAATAATGGTTTGTCAAAAATTTGATTTTCTTTTTTTAAGTCCTCTATGCCAGTCTAGGAGCCAACGCAAAGACTAGTAGCATGATATTTTATGCGAGAGCCTTAAACAAAACTTCGTTAGCCCTGGATCTCTGAGACTTGCCTCGGACAAACCAGCCGAAGAAGCGCTTAAACACCTTAAACATCGCCTCAAGAACCCAGCGAAGATTAGCGTAGTGCCTAAACCAAGGCAGCTTCCTAATCTTCCAGAATAATGCCTTGAGACCTCGTCTCGGGATGCCGCGTCCCTTTGAGAGCTTTATAGCTGG
>JAHQWF010000022.1 GCA_029856055.1 Candidatus Njordarchaeota archaeon
TACTCTCTGACTCCAGGCTTAAGCACTTCAAGCGCGGCTTCAACGCCTTTCGCTGCCACCTCTCCAGCCCTTTTAAGTAACTTAACTTCCTCTGAGTTTTTAACGGCCCTAGCCATTAGCAGCTCCTCTTCGGCGTCAATAACCTCCATGTCCGGCAGTTTCCTCCTGATCTCGTTATACCACTGCCATGGAGCTCTATCAAGCCCCATTCTACCCTTCTTTATTCCAAGCTTATCTAAATTTTTTCCAATAAGTTTTGTTTTCTCTTTCAATTCGTAGAGAATACTAATTGTTTTCTTCTTGCTTAGGTTGGACCATTTAACTTCAAAAGCATAATTTCTTTTTATTGTTGATGCAACAATGTCTATCTCCACTCCTTTTCTCCACCATCTCCCGATTTCTTTAACGTTTTCTTTCCTTTCTCTCAGGAATCTTATTAATATCTCTCTAGAAATATCTTCGAAACCCTCCGCTATCACTTCGTTCAACCCATCCTTAATCCTAGAGAGCACTACACTTTCTTCGCCAAGCTCTATCATTGACCAGTTCCTATAGATGAATCTGAACCAGAACCTAAGCACGGGGATTGATATCCTATACATTGATATCTTGCTTCTCCTAGAAGCGAAAACCGGTTTCTCCCTGATGAGTATTTCGTATCTATGAACTAATTCTGATAGTGGTCCAGATAACTGTGTTTCGGGAATACTTAGGTATGATGCCATATCCGTAAGCTTCCTAAGCCCAATAGATATTGCTTCTAGTATAGCTAGATACGTTTTCCTCTCCTCTCCAACAAGATAGAAGCCCTCCCTAATGAAGGGCGCGTACTTAGATACGAATAACTCGTGAACAATATCTATTATATCTTTATTAGATAAATCAAGCTCCTCTACAGCTTCCCAATACCTAGGGAAACCCCCAAATATAGTGTATAGCTCAATTATTTTCCTTAATTCACTCACCCCAGCTTCATTAGCAAGCTCGACAGAATTAATAAAGCTAAAAGGTTTAAGGTGGAGAAGATTCTTGACCCGCCCATACAACGGCCTATTACGATTACTGAAAATATCCTTCATCATCCCGATCGATGATCCAACGAAAATAATCATTAACGGCTTCCCTTCATTTCTATCAATCTCACTCTGAAAATAACCAAAAATCTCTGGCGAGAGCTTGGCAAAGTTCTGGAACTCATCCAGAACAATCACGTTTCGTTCAAAATGATCAAACAAAACCCTTACGAAATCCCTCCAATCATCAAGCTTAACATAACCCGGTAAACCATTAGCCTTCAACTCCTCCTCAAACTCCCTAAGCAAACTTTTAGGCGACTTATCAGGATTAACAAAGAAATATATGTAACTCTTCCCACTACAGAACTCCCTCACAAGCCTAGTTTTACCAACCCTTCTCAAACCATATAAAACCAAGACAACGAGCTTCTCTCTCGATAATTCATGATAACGATTAAGCAAGCTTAATTCTTCAATCCTATCAACAAATCTCATTAAAGCCACCAATTATTGATAATAACAATTATTTTTATAAATAATAATTAATCTTTACTATAATAATTTAAACATTACTAAAATATTTCTTCAAGAATTTTTATTAATTCTTTTATCTGTTTTTTGATAAACATTATTTACCATTTTTCATTTCACCATCTGTTTCAAATTTTATTTAGTTTTGGAAGCCCTCACTATTTTTATTTCTATCACTCAAACTGACTAGCAGTTAGGCGAAGCGCATCTAGTGCTAGATGAGACTATTTACCTTTAGTCCTGCAACAAAGATTGCCTAGTGAAGCTATAGCTAAATATACCACATTTACAAGATTTAGAACTTACTTCCTCAATCTCACTTGCCACTAATTTGACTAGGCTGTGAAAGTGAGATGATGTGAGTATTCGCTAGCACTAGGAGCATCTCTTTCCTAAGTTCAATCGATACATTTTAGAGATTCTGCATTGATTACTAGCAATTGTCAGAACTATTAGTATGTTTACTTTATCTTTGCTGAGATTTCATCTAACTCTTCCTTAACTACTGGGACATGAACATCTACTTCTCCTAATAATTCTTCTGCGATATGATTGTAGGCATAGATGCAATAAACCATTTTTCCCGTAAATTCGCGAACAGCATTCACAGCGGGAACAAAATCCCTGTCTCCCGCAACAAGAATTGCCACATCATAGTGGTTAAGAAATGCCTTAATGGTCATATCGATTGAGATTAAGACATCCACGCCTTTTTGTCTATATCCCTCTTTTGTTGGAATAAGGTCGCCAAGTTTAACGTCGAAATGATCTAGTTGAAATTTTAGTTCCTTAAAGAATCTGAGCATTTCGCTATGCTTGTTCGGATCTCTGTCAGAGGGTACTATAGCGTCATAATATAAGATCCTACTAACTGCTATATCGCTAAAAGAGTCCCAATACTTCTCACCGAATAACTTAATAAATGTAGAAAGCAGTACAGGATTATCAGAAATATCTTTACGTCTCATCAAATCCCTAAGAATTGCATTCTTTAGATAACCACCATCAATAAAGACATATCCCTTCTTTACTTGGATCAAGCATACTCCCCTACATAGACTATTGCTATTTGATCTAACTGCTTCTCAATGAACTCTAAAAGATCTTTCCAAGAAAACTTATCAAGAATCCATGATAAAGCTAAGGGATAAGAATTCCTAACAGCGCTCATCAACATCTGCCACGTAATCCTCCTTCGCTTCAAAACATCCTTTTTCCTATCCCACATATATTTCGCAAGCCATGATGACTGCTTAATCGTAGCTTTCGCGAGATCCTCATTCTCCTTCAATAATTTAACAAAATACGATTTAATTTCCTTAGGTTCCTCTAAATCCTCTAGCATTTAAATCCCTATATTCATAATACATATCACTATGTATATATAGTATCGTATTAGCTTATTAAAACCATACTGTTTCTAATTTGAATTCACATAACTCTAAATGCGTAATGTTTGTGGTTTGTCTTTTCCAAATGGATTTATTGGATACTTATATGTTGAAATAACGCGTGATATTATTGATTTATGCGAGTTGAATTGATTAATTTCAGGATAATAAACTAAAGCATTTGTTAGCTCTTGTAGTGTTAGTGAAAGAAAACTTAAAATTTTACTAAGATTTTTCTGAGATTGGTTTGTAGGTTAAATTAGGGTGTTTAGAAGCTGCAATAAAAATTTGATTTTAATTTTTTGTTATACCCTTTTTGACCAAACATTTCTTATAATACCCCTTAAATTCTGTAATTACGTTAAATATAGCAAATAAAAACATCTGCATTTTCTTCAGTTAAAATTAAGTTTGAGATGCTTAAATAGATTTTCCTAGCTTTTTCTTAGTTGTATGGGCGGAGCAATATACTTATATAACTAACTATGGGTAATTCTTGGTTAGTTAAATATTTTATTTAACTTGATATATTGTTAAATTCTTTATTGAACAAATGGTGTTTTGATTGAGTAATGGGGGTAGAAATGTTTCAATAATCATTATCATGTTTATAGTCTTCTTTCTAGCAACAATTTTTGATATAGTTTTTCTGGGAGTTTTAACGTGGTTTATCCTGGTTCTAGAGTTGCCATCATTAATAATCGATACGGTTGGCATGAATCTAGAGATTGATAAGTATGATTGCCAGGGACTAAAGAAGGGAGGAAAGCTCATTGGTTATGTTGAGAGAGGCATAATTTTCTTCGCGTTTATGATTGTATATCTCTCGCCTAACAGGGACTATTTTGCTGTTCTCAATTTATTGCCATGGATTATTGCGGGTAAGGGTTTATTTAGATTTAGTAGAGGGGAAGGAGCTAATGTGAGAGCTTGTGCTGAGTGGTATATTCTAGGAACTTTCATGAGTATATTACTTGGAGCATTTATGTCCTGGTTATTATTCGCTGTAATGCTCGGGTGACAGCTGTGCCTATAATCGCAATAATAGATATTATCGCATCTAGAGAGCTTGATAACACGAGTAGAAGAAAACTTATAGATGAGCTAGATAACCTACTCAAAAGCTTCAACAAGACCTGGAAGGAAAAACTAATAGCTAAAAGCACTATAACGGGAGGAGACAGCATCGAGATCGCGGCTAAATCATGGATCCCTATATTCAATCTACTACACGCACTACTACTAAAAAACATAAAATTCAGAGTTAGCATTGCTTCTGGAGAACTCAACATAATTAGGGAGCACGCGGATGAATGTGATGGACCAGCTTTCTGGAAAGCGAGAGAGGCTTTAGAAAAAGCAAAGAGAAGGGATATTCCAGTTGTATATTCGATCGATACTACACCTAGTGAGCTAGAAAAAGAAGACGTTAAGAAATTTGTGTTGGCTTACTCCCTTTTACTCAAAATGTCTGATATCCAAAGAAAATATTGCTATGAATTAATCTGGAGAAACAGGAATATAACTGAGATAGCGAGAAAATACGGTACAACAAAAAGCAATATTGGTACAACAATAAAGAAATCAATGTGTAGAGTGCTTAAAGCTGTAATTATAGAAGAAACTCAGAAGAAATGATAATTAAACTTACCTTAAGCATAGTTTTAATTTTTTGCGAGGGTCGTTAATGACAAGAAAATAATTCGAAAATAAGCGTATGGAGATTAATGAATGCAAGATGAATTTAAAACAATGTAATAATGTATAAAAGTTATATATTAAAACAAAGATAATTTTGTAGATCTGTTAACTTGATGAAGAAGCAGATATTTAGTTATATTTTACCTCCAACAACACTGGTAACCCTGATGATTTCTCTAGAATAAATCGAGGAGAACAATAGTGGGCTACGGTATAGCTAAGAACCATAAGACAATTGGCTTTATTCAAGTCACAATACTGTATGCTTTGGCGAATTTCGCTGCTTACCTACTTATACCAAACTTTAATTTAATAAAGCGGGATCTAGGGGTAACTGATGGTTATCTAGGAGCATTAACGGGCGGCTTCATCTTCTTTAATGGTTTAGGTGCTCTTTTATGGTCTTACCTTTCAGATGCTTATGGTGTAAAAAGGAAAGGTCTCTTAGCAATAAGCTTTGTTTTCAGCGGTTTATTCATATTACTTGTCTCTATGTCCTCTAATCCATGGCTAATAATGTTCTTTTGGCTACTTGCTGGAGGCTTTCTAGGAGCTGTTGTTCCGCTTGGGTTCAGCATAATTTCAGATTTATTTCCTCCAGAAAAAAGAACGAATATATTCATGCTATGGTTCTTTCTGAGTGGATTTGGGCTAGCATTTGGCTATGGAATATCTCTATTTTTGGGAGCCTATTACAACTGGAGATTACCTATTACTGTTGGAGGAATAATAATTATTGTTGTAGGATCTATCGCGTCCATGACGCTTTGGGAACCTTCTAAAGGCTGGATAGATATACAGAGATTCGGTGGAACAGAATATACCTATAGGTTCCAGATCAGTGATTTAAGGCTAATTGCAGAGAACAAGACAAACATATACATTGTTCTCCAAGGATTCTTCGGAACAATAGCCAATGGAGCATTATTCAGCTGGACCGTGCATTACTTAATAAGGGAGTGGGGCTTATCAGAGATTATGGCTTCGATGTTTATTGCTGTTAGCGCAGTAGGAGCTATAGGCGGCTTCCCATTATCATACCTAGCTGACAAGTTATATGAAAGAAACGAGGCTTACAGGCCATTAATCGCCGCCATGTGCTCCATCACTGAAGGGATATTATTCGCTATCTTCTTCACTATTCCCATAAGAATTAACCTGTATACGAATGACCCAATTGAAGGATTCTTCGAAATGATGAGAATTCTTCAAAACAACCCATTGATCCTAGGGACAATACTCATTTTCTTTTTTGGAATGTTCATGAACCCCGCCCCCGGAACAATCAAAGATAGTGTTCTATCTGATGCTAATCTGCCTGAACATAGATCATTAGTGCTAGCTGGATCAAACATAATAGAGATTTTCCCCAAGGCTTTAAGCATCACATTAGTTGGTGTGCTATCTGATTACTTCGGGACCCTAAGGATACCACTAATGATAACGATGCTTATTTGGATAATTTCAGGCATAGCTTGGATTTATGCGGCGAAGAACTATAGAAAAGATAGGATGATGATAACAAAAATATTAGATGAGAGAATCAGAAAATCAAAGAAATAAGTTAGATGATATCTAAGAAATTGCGATAGATTAATTATTTTTCCTTAAGTTAAGCTGAATTATTCTCTTGATAGGAAAAACTAATAGGAGATTACGAAGGATGCAAATATTTATATGTTTATCCTATATTATAACAAGACAGTAATATTATAAATAAATTTGTAATAATGGTGAAGCAATATGCCTCCATGGTGGAGAGGTAGAGGAAGGGGTTGGAGAAGATGGAGTAATTGGGGAAGGCCATACCCCTGGTGCTGGAGGTACTGGGGCTACTGGAACCAAACTACAAACCAGGCAAATTATCAAACTGAACAATACTGGAGTTGGCAGGGACAGGGATGGAGCTATCCACAATATGGTGTTCCTCAGCAACAGTATCAACCATATCAGCAACCAAACGATGTAATTCAGAGAGCTAAAGAGATATTATCCAAAGCTTCTGTTAACCCAGCTGGTTATGGGCCTTATGGTGGCAATAGATTCCTAATTATTTATAATGGGAATATCATTGGTTGGTTATGGGAAAATGTACCTTTGAGAGACTTGGAGATAGGTGAACAGTGGAGTACTCCGCGAGGAGTTAGAGTTACCCTATTTTATAAGGGTAAACCTATTGGTTTTATGTGGGTTTAAGGTGATTTACAATGCCTAGAATTGCTGTCCCATTAGACAGTAATAATGGTTTAGAATCAAGCGTCGCTTATAGGTTTGCTCGAGCGCCCTTTTTTGGGGTAATTGAATACAAGAACAATCAAATTATTTCACTAAACATATATAATAATCCACACTCAATGGATAGGGGAGGAGTTGGGATAGCTGTGAGTCAGTGGTTAGCTAGTATGGGTATAAATGTCGTTTTAGCCCCCGAGATAGGTCCTAATGCATTCAATGCCCTACAGTCATTTGGAATACAAATTATAAGAGTGCCTCCGGGTATTCCACTTAGGCAAGCCTTAGAGTATTATAGATCGTAGGGGGATTTCATTTTATGATACAGGTTGTAGTGGCTAGCGGTAAAGGGGGGACTGGTAAAACAACAATTTCGTCCTCCTTAATATCTCTTCTTTATTTAGATGGGTTCAAAATTATTGGTATTGATGCTGATGTTGAGGCTCCCGATTTAATTATTGCTATGGGATCTGGAAAAATTAAAGATAAGGAAGCAATATATGAAAGCAAAATAGCTGTCATTGACTACGACAAGTGCACAGATTGCATGAAATGCTTTGAGGTTTGCCAGTTTAACGCTATAAGAATAGAGGATGGTAGACCTTTTATCATTAGGGAGTTGTGTGAAGGTTGCGGTACATGTGGAATAGTTTGCCCAGTAAAAGCAATCTCATTCAATAGGATTAGGACTGGTTATATTGTTGAATACGAAACGAAGTATGGTTTAATTATTTCAGGTAGGCTCGAGCTTGGAAGAAGGAATTCTGGGCTGCTTGTAGATTTACTTAGGGAACGCGCTAAAAAGCGTTTTAGGAGCGATCAAGATAGCGTAATGATTATTGACGCTGCATCAGGAATCGGGTGCCCTGTAATCTCATCGCTAACAGGGACTGATTACACAGTCATCGTTATGGAACCTACCAAAAGTTCTTTAAATAGTGCTAAGAGACTGCTAGAACTCATTAATCATTTCAGGATGCCTGCTGGTATAGTGATTAATAGATATGACATAAATGAGGGATTTATCCGAGAGATAGAGGGATGGGCGAAAGATAATTCACTAGATATACTTGGATATGTACCATACGACAAATCTATTCCAGAAGCCTACTCAAATATGATTCCATTAATTGAATATAAACCTGATAGCAAAGCCTCCAAAGCAATAAGAGAGATCTACAATTCAATGATAAATTACCTAAAGGAAAGAAATCTCATAAAGTGATCTGGTGATAATGAATGAATAAGTCTTTGATCATAGGAGTCACAGGAGGTAAGGGAGGCACAGGTAAAAGCACTATAGCAGTGAGTCTCGCAATTAGTTATGCAGAAAGCGGCATGAAAGTGTTCCTTGTTGATTCTGATGTTGAGTCTCCTGTAGAACACATTCTTCTATCGCTTGACAGAGTGAAATTAGATGAGATTAAATCATTCAGACCTATTATTAATCACGATAAATGTGTGAAGTGTAATCTATGTGTTGATAACTGTCCAGAACATGCCTTGATGGGATTACCGGGGAGAATACCAAAGCTAATACCTGAACTCTGCAATGGATGCAAAGCATGTTACTATGTCTGCCCAGTAAATGCGATTGAGGAAGATTACAGTGTTGCGGGAGAGATATACGAGATGAATTTAAATGGATTAAAGATACTTCAGGGAGAACTGAAACCAGGATTCAAGCAATATGTTAATGCAACGGTATCTACCATAAATAAAGCGATCGCAATAAAAGAGAACTTTGACATAGTAATAATAGATACTGCCCCAGGAACAGGAGCTAACATCTACGCAGCTTTATCGCAATGCGATATCGTAATTGCTGTAACAGAGCCAACTAGATTAGGAGCTAACGATTTATCCATGTTATTAGACCTAGCTAAAAAGATTGGGAAACCAGCTTATATAATCCTCAATAAAGCTACTATGCCTGGAGGAAAACGAGATTTAATCTATGATATTGCAAATAAATATGGTGTACCAGTCATAGCTGAGGTTCCTTATGACCAAAAAATAATGAGTAAATATTTCAGGGGAGAATTCAGCAAGACAATAGATAAGTCGCAAAGAGAATTATTTAGAGGAATAGCTGTAAAAATCATTAACCTTGTATAAAAACAACTATAATAATTTCAACTTATTTATTCTTAAAAATAGCTAAGAGGTTATTCCACGTATTTCTCCGGATTTTCATTGAATATCTTCATGC
>JAHQWF010000052.1 GCA_029856055.1 Candidatus Njordarchaeota archaeon
ATGTATACTGTTCACAGTGCTAGAAGATATTAGAATCGCTAAAGTTAACAAAGCTATAATAATTAGCCTTTTTTTCTTCATTTTTTTCACCTCTTCTTACCAAACGCTAATTTCCAGGCTTCTGCAAATGCTCTAAACAATTTGTAGTTTTCATTACGATAATAGATCATTTCAGCTAAAGCGAGTACTAGATATATTACAGTGACTTCTATTCTTATCTCAGGGAAGATGAATTGTAGAAGCCAGAATACGAATAATAATATTGCATCTATTAATGTAAATCTGAGTTTCATCAGTGCTACAACACCGAATAAGGATTGAGCACTTGTCAATAATATTTCTTCTCTCTGTAAAGGTGTCAGTGGAATGAAAGCTAAGTGTCCTAAACTTAAGCTATATACAAGGGGAATTGTTCCGATTAATAGGGACCATTGATTGACTTTAGATGAAACTAGGTTTCCTATACCCATTGGAGCTAATTTTCTACTCGAAGCATAATAGAATGCACTTGTGCTTTCAGGAAATTCAGATAAAACTGGTGCTAACCATTGAGCTAAGAAGAATGCGCTTATTCCTGAGAGTATAGCTACCTCAACTATGCTGTTAATAAATGGTTCTGCAGCAGTTAATATAACTATACCTCCTGTAGCGAACAGTATTGTTATTGTTATCTTTAGTTTATTTCCTCTGTGTGAGAGTAAATATCTTGCTGGTCCATGAACTCCCTCAATATCCATTTCCTCCGCAGGCATTTTGAGGCAAAAAACCAGATAAACCACGTAAGTAGTTACTAAAACTAATACGTCAATTATATCTAAGGTACCCTTAGCAACTATAACAAATGAATAGATAGTACACCAAACCAAGAAGGTAATTTCAACGCTTTGGCTAACATCTAAATGAATTTCCTTCACAGGGTCTTTATCTCCCCTCATCTTTGATGCTCCATAAGCAATAAATGCTATTAATGGCCATCCTAGTCCCATGAGAAGCCTATTTGCTCCAGTCATCGATGCGGCAGCAAGATGGATTCTCTGTTCTAGAGCTAATACAGCTTCAAATGCGTATTCTGGCGCCACTTGAAGTAACGCTAGTATGGCTAATGCGAATGCTTGGGATACTATGTATTGGCCTGCTTCTGCAGCCCATGCGATGAGTAGTGCGGCTCCTACAACCGCTATTCCTGATACTAGTGCAATGGTGTATGGAGAGAATGAATGGGTGCCTATTGCCCAAATCATAAACCAAGGTACTAGTAGAATATAAGTTATTGCTATTAAGAGCTTGAGTCTCCAGGGCTTATGTACTTCAATCTTTAACTCTTTATTACTCATATTAACCAACCTATATATCCCTAGTTAGAAAATACATATTCTTCATATCGAGGAAAGTAACATATTAAAATTAGTAAGACTTTTTTTTAGTTTATTGTTTATTTTCTACATAATCTATTTTGATTATAGATTAGATGAATGTGAGGAAAAGAAAAATGAAATCCGATTCTTACCTGAGGAAAATAACATAATATATCTAAATAAAATATATAATTCCAATTTATACTAAAAATAAGTCGACTACACACAATAATAAATAAAATTTATTCAGTAAGATGTGAAAAATGTCCAAAAATTTAAGAAGTGATAAAGTAAAAAAAGGAATCGACAGAATACCGCACCGCGCTTTATTTAAAGCTGCGGGACTAACAGATAAAGATTTGGAACAACCTCTAATAGCAGTAGCTAATTCCTGGAACGAAATAGTTCCTGGCCACGTTCACTTAGATAAAGTGGCAGCAGTTGTGAAACAGAACATAAAAGAAGCTGGAGGCACACCACTAGAATTCAATACAATCGCGATTTGTGATGGAATAGCCATGGGACATGAAGGAATGAGAACACCTCTACCAAGCAGGGAAATAATAGCAGCTTCAGTAGAATTAATGATAGAGGCCCATCAATTTGATGCGATGGTAGCAATAGCGTCATGTGATAAAATTGAACCAGGAATGGTTATGGCTGCATTAAGACTAAATATACCAACTATTTTTGTTACGGGAGGATGCATGTTAGCAGGGGAATGGAAAGATCGCAGACTGGGAATCAATCACTTATTTGAAATTATCAGTAAGGCCAAAAAGGGGGAAATTAGTGAGGAAGATCTAAAGGGATATGAAAACTATGGATTACCAGGACCAGGATCATGCGCGGGACTATATACAGCGAATACAATGGCAGTAATGATAGAAGCACTTGGATTATCTCTACCAGGAGCTGGTACAGCTCCAGCAGTATCTGCAGAGCGATTAAGGATAGCTAGGGAAAGCGGTAGACAGATACTTTACCTACTAGAGCATGATATAAAACCTAAAGATATCGTTACTTACGAGGCGATAGAAAACGCAATTAGAGTTGACATGGCTTTAGGCGGCTCAACTAACTCTGTCCTGCACTTAATGGCTATAGCTGAAGAAGCAGGTGTTAAGATATCCCTCGAGGAATTTGATGAGATAAGTAGGAAAACACCAGTATTAGCCAAGATAAATCCGGCGGGACCATACTTCATGGAGGATCTACATAAGGCTGGCGGAGTCCTAGGTATAATGAAGGAGCTTGAACCTTACTTACATCTAGACGTAATAACTGTTACGGGAAAAACACTAAGAGAGCTTCTTAAAGATGCTAAAATCTACAATAGAGAAGTGATTAGATCCAAGGACAACCCATATAGTAGAGAGGGCGGTATAGCAATTCTTTACGGATCCTTAGCGCCAGAAGGTGCAGTTGTTAAGCAATCAGCCGTAGCACCGGAGATGATGAGATTTGAAGGCGAAGCTGTAGTTTTTGATAGAGAGGAAGACGCTGTAGGCGCTATTTTAAACGGAGAAATTAGAAAGGGACAAGTTATAGTTATAAGATATGAGGGACCAAAAGGAGGCCCAGGCATGCGGGAGATGCTAGCCGCTACCTCAGCAATAACTGGAGCTGGTCTTGAAAAAGATGTAGCTTTAATAACTGATGGAAGATTCTCTGGAGCAACCAGAGGCCCAGCAATAGGTCATGTATCTCCTGAAGCAATGGATGGTGGGCCAATAGCATTAGTTGAGAATGGAGATATAATATCAATAGATATTCCAAATCGAAGATTAGATCTCAAGGTGCCAGCTGAAATTTTAGAGGAGCGTAAGAAACGTTGGAGACCTCCTGAACCTAAAGTAAAGAAAGGGTATCTAAGACTTTATGCTTCAATAGCTGAGTCGGCTAGTAAAGGGGCTGTTTGGAGAATACCATAACATTATTCTTGATAATATTAGTTTTTCCCATATAATGTTCTTCATATTATTATTTTTTTATATTGAAATAGCTGCCTGATATATTTTGGATCTTGAATAAACTCTCTTTTGGTGATTGTTTTGGCTAGATTTATCAAAAATTTTGAGGATTTACTAGAAAGTACTGTGAAAGATAAAGATAGGAAAGCTAGAGAAATTGCTTTGAATTGTATAGAAGCTGCGTTGAGCGTTGTTGATCCAAGAAATGCTGTTTATAAATCAGTTAAGCTAGAAGGAAATATGTTAATAATTAATGGCTTAAAATTTGATTTAGATGAGATAGATAATATTTATGTTATTGGTGGTGGTAAAGCGAGTGGAGCCATGGCTGAAGCAATAGAAAGTATCCTAGGGGATCTCATAAAAGATGGTGTAGTCAATGTTCTAAAAGGTACGGAATCAAGATTTAAAGTCAAAAGAATCAAGCTGGTTGGAGCTACTCACCCGATACCTAGCGAACTAGGGGTATCTGGAGTAAAAGAAATGCTCAAAATAGCTGAGAAAGCGACTAAAAAAGACCTAGTCATTGTTCTTATATCTGGAGGGGGTTCAGCTTTAATGCCAATGCCTGCTCACCCAATAACATTAGACGAGAAAAAGAAGGTTACACAGTTGCTCTTGAAAAGTGGTGCAACCATAAATGAGATAAACGCAGTAAGAAAACATATCTCAGCTTTTAAAGGAGGCCAATTAGCAAGAGCAATATACCCAGCCACCACTGTAGCGCTTATAATTTCTGATGTAGTGGGTGATCCATTAGATACTATAGCGTCAGGTCCAACAGCACCAGATACAACTACATTTGAAGACGCTTATAAGGTTCTTAAGTTTTATAATATATTAAACGAAGTGCCAAGATCTGTCAAAGATAGGATAGAAAAAGGTCTTAGAGGTGAAATTCCAGAGACTCCTAAGCCTGGAGACAAAATATTTGAGAAAGTTCATAACATAATCATAGCTAATAACAAGACCGCTTGCAAAGCAGCTGAAGAAAGAGCTAAAGAATATGGAGCTAATACAATTATTTTATCAACTTTTATAGAGGGAGAGGCTAGACACGTAGGGACTGTGCTAGCTGGAATAGCTAGAGAGATTCATAAGTATGATGAGCCATTGCGGAGACCCGCTGTAATAATAATGGGTGGTGAAACAACAGTGACTGTTGTGGGGGAAGGAAAAGGTGGTAGAAATCAAGAGCTTGTATTGTCAGCTGCTATAAGGATAAAAGGCTTAGATGGAGTCGTTATATCTTCCATAGGTACGGATGGTATAGACGGTATAACTGATGCAGCTGGAGGAATAGTTGACAGCACGACTTTCTATAGGGGGAAGGAAAAAGGCTTAGATATATTCGATTACTTATCTAATAATGATTCTTACACATATCTAAAAAACGTGGGTGATTTAATAATAACTGGACCGACAGGAAGTAATGTCAATGACATAATGTTTATTGTTGTTCTATAATCATCCCTTTATCTATTTCTATTTAATTTAGAGAGAAGTCAATCTGTTAATATAAACATAAACCTTATATACATATATATAAACGTATAAAATTTATTATTAAACTGTTATAATCTAAAAAACCATAGTGATAAGCAATTTTTTTGAAATTATTAAAAAATACAGCTAGTTATGCACGTATAATTATTGATCTGGGGTAGATGATTTGTGGAGTGAGAAGAATAATGCAATAAATGAAACTAGTATTAGTAACTTTAGTTTTTGGGCTGGTTTCTTCAGAGATTAAGCGCAATTATAATAATCTTATGGTCTTTTCTACATGTTTATTCAGCATACTTACTTACCTTAGGTCCTGAAGCGTATGAATCAGAACTGACTTTTTATCATAGCATTCCATTTATATTCTATTATACTACTTCCTTGCTATCGTCATAGCTCTCCATGCTTTCATGGGTTTATTAATAATTATAAACGATTTACGAAACAGAAAAAGTAATAAATCCTCAACTAGGCGCTTAGGATTATCTTATTGGTGGAGCATAAAATATAAAGTAGGGATCACTAAGTACCCCTGGGCAATAAGGCGTGCTTCTGGTATTTTATTAATATTCATTGTTTTATATCATGTTATAAGGATACATTTATTGCTTGGTGAGGCTTATTACCTCAGTTGGTATAGTGTAGTGAAGTTAGGATATGGCTCACTTAAAAGTCTACTTTTGTACCTAGTTTTTGTTTTTGTACTTTCTTTTCATAGTTCAGACGGCTTTAGAGTTTTATTAATTGATTTCTTAGGCATTGAAAGTGATAAAAAATTGACATTGTTTTCACTTCTAGTTGGTTTAATCTTCTTTGTTATAGCTTCTGGAATAGCTATAAAGCTCTATTTTATGAGTAATCAAATTTGAAAGGTGATTGAGTAATGGTTGAGTATCATGATGTAATAATTGTAGGTTCTGGGGGTACAGGTAGTAGAGCTGCAATTGAGGTGCATGATAGGGGATTTGATGGAGTATATATAGCTGCTGATGGTGAGGAATGCCCATTCAGAAGGGATTGCACAAAGATTACGTCAGCTAGGGCTGAAGAAGCTATTAAATTGTTAAGAGAAAATGGAATAGAGCCTCAGAGAATAAAGATGGCAGCTATATGCTCTGTATGTACAGATGCTTCTGTGAAATCTATAAATGAATTCTACGAAGTACTAAAAAAGCTTGGTCCGGTTAAGAGAGGTGATATGGATGAGTGAGAATTCCTATGATGTATTAGTGATTGGTGGAATCGCGGGCATTGAAAGCGCTTTAACGCTTGCTGACATGGGATTTAAAGTACTATTAGTTGAAAAAGAACAAAGCATTGGTGGGAGAACAGCTCTTATTTGGAGGACACATCCAGATGGGAGGAAAGGCGTAGATATTGTTAGGGAGCTGGTGAATGAATTAAAGAAAAGAGATAATGCAATAATACTTACAAAAAGCGAGATTTGGCATGTGGAAGGATTTGTCGGTAACTTTAAGGTAAAAGTTCGTGTGGAACCGAGTTATGTACTTAAGAATCATCCAAGAATGAAAGAAGCTATTGAGATATGCCCAATTACAGTTCCAGACGAGTTCAATTATGGATTAACAACCAGAAAAGCTATATATTACCCATATGAGGGTGCTTATCCTGAATTACCAGATATAGATATGAGAGTATGCAAACTCTGTGGTGATTGCGCTAAAATAGTAGATGATGCAATCAATTTAGCACAAAAACCGATGTTACACGAATTCGAAGTGGGTGCAATAATTGTAACAACCGGTTTCAAGCCTTATGAACCAAAGCCTGGCGAGTTTGGCTATAAGGAATATAAAAATGTAATTACATTACCTATGTTTGATAGATTGCTTGATCTTAGTGAGGGAGGGAACAAACTAATATATGAGGGTGAAGAGGTTAATTCTATAGCTTTCAATTATTGTGTAGGTAGTAGGCAAGTAAAAAATGACTCTAATGATAAAGTGAATGAGTATTGTTCTAGGTATTGCTGTAACGCAACTATATATCGAGCGAGTGAGCTAAAGAAAAAGTATCCTCACATAAAACAGTATCATTTCTATAGAGATATTCGGACATACGGAGTAAACGAATTATTATACCTTAAGGCTGGTGAAGAGGGAGCTGTATTTGTTAAATATCCTGACGATGAGCCACCAAGAGTCTATAAGGAAAATAGTAAGTTAGTTATAGAGTCTAAAGATGTTGTTCTAGGGGGAGACAAAATTAAAGATCTAGTCGATCTAGTAGTCTTAGTTACAGGGATAGAGCCATATAACTCTAAGAAGATTAGTGATATACTTGGCATATCAGCTGGAAAAGGAGGGTTCCTACAAGAAGCTCATCCTAAATTGAGACCAGTAGAAACATTAAAAATGGTGTTTTTATCGCGGGTACAGCTCAAGCACCTAGAACTATTAGTGAGACACTAGTTTCTGCTTCTGCTGCTGCCGCTAAGGTTGCATCAATGCTTATTAAAGGTGAGATTGAGCTTGAACCAAGAGTTGCTAGAGTTGATCCAGAGAGATGTAATTTATCTAAGCGTTGCGTTGAGGTTTATCCAACTAGGGCGATTAGTTTCAAGAATTATGAAGGAATTGGCTCGAAGGCTTGGGTTAATGAAGCTATGTGCCTCGGTTGCGGTGCTTGCACAGCCGTTTGTCCTACTGAGGCTATTCAATTAAGTACGCTTACGACAACTCAAATCAAGAGAATGATTGAAGCAACCATAAAAGGATGGAATAAAACTATTGGGAGGTGATTTTGTTTGCGTGAAAGAGAGTTAACTGTTTTAACCTACAAAAAGTTAAGGGGATTAAAGATGCTCCAAAAGATTTAGTTGAAAGGGTTCGTAGAGATACTATCATCAGAAACAAGATAAAATCTGCCATCAGTAAGGATCCTAAAACTGTACCTGAAATTTCTAGTGAGGTTGGTATTGATACTCATATCGTGCTTTGGTATATTTCTACTTTTTGAGATATGGTTTAGTTGAAAGAGTTGATAAAACTGATGAAGGTTATTGGAAATATATTTGGAGAGAGTAGGTGATTTTATGAGATATACATTGCAAGAAAAAATTAAGGATTTGACAGGAGAAAATGTTTTTAAATGTATTTCATGCGGAAGATGCACAGCTACTGCCCAGTAGCGCCTTTTATGGACTACAAACCGCACCAGATTATCCATTTGGTTAGACTTAATGATAAACGAGCATTGAATTCCAATGCAATATGGTTTTGTGTGTCTTGTCTTTATTGTAGTGCTAGGTGCCCTAGAGATATAGATGTTGCTAGAGTTGTAGAGGGTTTGCGTGCGATGAATATTAGGGTGAAGAGGGACGTTATCGGTTTCAGGGAGATTAAGGAATTAAAGAAGTTACCTTCGATCGCTTTAGTTGCATCTGGTAGAAAATATACGGGGTGAATAAGGATTGGATTTGTTATATTATCCTGGATGCACAGTTAAGGCCACAGCTATTGAATATGAGAAATCCGCTTTAGGCATACTTAAGGAATTTGGAATTAATGTTATTGAATTGGAACGTTGGATATGCTGCGGTATCTATCATGGCTTGACTGTTGATACAGCCTACCAAACAGTTGCTCCTATGAGAAATCTCATTTGGGCTCAGAATCAAGCTGAAAAGCTCTCGATAGATAATAATTATCTGCTAACTCTTTGCTCTATGTGTTATAATACGTTAAAATCAGCGCACCTCAGATATATTAATGATGAAAATATAGCCAAAAGAATTAAAGCATTTTTAAATGATGAATCATTGTATAAGGGAAATATTAAAGTTATTCATTTCATTCAAATCTTAAATGAAATTATTGGGTATGATAAAATAAAGGAAAAATTGGTGAATCCACTGAAAGGGCTTAAAGTAGTGCCTCTTTATGGATGCATGTTACTTAGGCCAAATGAGATAGCTATTGATAATCCTGAAAATCCTCAAATAATGCAGAATTTATTGCATATTCTAGGTGCCGAGACCATAAATTATCCTTATGTTAATCAATGTTGTTTAAGTTATCTAGTTACTAAAAGACCATATTTAGTTTGGAAGAGAGCTGATGATATAACTAATTCTGCATTAGATAAAGGTGCTAAGTTGATTGTGACAACATGCCCTCTCTGCGCTTACAATCTCACCGAGGGACAGAAAAAATCGTTTGGTAGTGTTAAGCTTCCTATATTTTATGAATCTGAATTAATTGCTTACGCTATAGGTAAATATGAATATTTAAAGAAAGATAGATTGAATATGCTGGAAAACATTTTGAAAGGTGTTTAATAAATGCCCGGCACTGTTGAAACAATTAAAGATACCAAGTTAGTGGAAGGGAAAGCTGTAGAGGGAGTTTTAGGTGCGGGCAAGAAATTAGTAACTATATATGTAATGGGTAAGTGGTATCAAGTACCAGCCGGATTAACTATAACTAAGGCTTTGGAATATTTAGGTTACAGGCTGGTTAGAGGTGTAGGATGTAGAGCAGGGTTCTGTGGAGCATGTACAACCTTGTGGGTAAAGAAAAATGATTACAAGCTTTATTCTGGGCTAGCGTGCCAAACAATGGTGGAAGATGGCATGTACCTTGTTCAAATTCCATTCGTACCTGCAGAAAAAAGGATTTATAACATTGAGGAACTAGAGCCGAATGGCTCAGTTGTACTAGCGCTTTATCCAGAGGTTACTAGATGTATTGGTTGTAATGCATGTACTAAAGTATGTCCACAGGAGATCCAGGTCATGGATACGATTCAGGAAATTATACGAGGTAATATAGCCAAGGCTGCTAGAATGGCATTTGACTGTATTTCATGTGGTTCTTGTTCACTGAGGTGTCCAGCAGAAATAAAACACTTCTATGTATTTCAGTTAGTTAGACGGCTGTATGGTAAATATATTGCTCCTAAGGCAAAACATTTAGAGAAAAGAGTAAAGGAGATTGAAGAAAGAAAGTACGATGGTGCGCTAGATAGACTAATAAGAGCTGGACCAGATAAGTGGAGGGAACTAGCTGAAAAAGCGCAAAAAGATGAGGAGGTGGAGACCTAATGAGTGGATATCCCCCTGAATTTAGAGAATCAATAAAAATAATTGAGGAGACGCGTGAAGAGCGATTAAAGATTACGCCTCCGAGGGTTCCACTAGAGGAAAAAGAAGAATTACTAAGAAAGTTTCATCCCGATTACAAGAAAGAGGCAAAAAGACAAATCAAAATTGGTGCAGGTAAAGGTGAATATGCGCCGCATGAGGTAGCAAATCTACTAGAAGCGCACTCTTTCCTATATATGAATGCTCTCTCAAATGGAGTAGAGATTGATCTGGAAGACCCAGATTTCGATGTGGATGTTTTAATCATTGGGGGAGGAGGAGGTGGTGCTACGGCAGCATTATGGGCTCTTTACAATGGAATACCAGCTGATAGAATACTGTTAGCTACAAAATTAAGATTTGGGGATGCGAATACGAAGATGGCTCAAGGAGGTATACAAGCTGCAGATCGAGAGTATGATAGCCCCATTATACATTTTTTAGACGTTATGCGTGGAGGCCACTATACAAATGATCCAGATCTGGTGAGAATCCTGGTTACTAGTGCGCCTTTCATAATTAAGTGGCTAGAGGAATTAGGTGTAATGTTTGATAAAGAGCCTGATGGAACAATGATAGAAGTTTCTGGTGGAGGTACATCAAGACTAAGAATGCACTCTGCAGGAGACTATACTGGATTAGAGATAATGAGAACTCTGATGGATGAGGTACTTAATAGAGAGATAAGAGTGCTTGAATTCTCCCCAGCTGTCGAATTACTAACAGATGATGAGGGTAATATTGCAGGAGCAGTTCTAATGAATCTTGAAACAGAACAATATCTTGTTGTTAGAGCTAAATCCACAGTGTTAACAACTGGAGGTTTTGGTAGATTACATATACAAGGTTTCCAAACTACGAATCACTATGGTGCAACGATGGATGGCGTAGTATTAGCCTATAGAGTAGGGGCAGAAATTAGGGATTTAGATTCCGTGCAATATCACCCTACTGGTGCAGCATGGCCGCTTCAAATAGCTGGGCAATTGGTAACAGAAAAAGTGAGGAGCCTGGGAGCTCAATTGGTTAATACTGCTGGAGAAGCTTTTGTTTATCCATTGGAACCAAGAGATATCGTTGCCGCAGCAATTATAAGAGAATGTGAAGAAAGAAAGAAAGGTGTGATAACACCTGTTGGCACATGTGGGGTATGGCTTGATTCTCCAATGATCGAGATAATCAGAGGAGAAGGCACGATAGAAAGATACTTACCTGCTATGCTAAGACAATTCAGAAGATTTGGAATTGATATAAGGAAGGAGCCTATCTTAGTTTATCCAACTCTACACTATCAAAACGGTGGTATCAAGATAAACACAAATGCGCAGGTTTTAGGAAACGGAGGGAGGCCTATCGGTAATTTATTTGCAGCTGGAGAAGTAACAGGGGGCGTTCATGGAAAGAATAGGTTAATGGGTAATTCACTTCTGGAAATAACTGTATTTGGTAGAATAGCTGGCATCAATGCAGCTAAAAATGCTAGGAACACGAATGTAGGAAAGCTAAGTCTCAAACATGTGTATAGATGGGAGGAAATGTTGAAAGAAGCTGGGATAGAAACAAATGTGGTAGCTCCAATGATTCTTCCTGATTACAAAGGAGATATTAAATTTAGGTAAAATTTTCTTTTATTTTTTAAATATCGAGCTTATAATGAGTCCAGCTAGCCACTTATCCTTCGCTTTCAAGTACTTCTTTACTAAATTAAGTACTTCATCATATCTACCTAATCTAAAGAGTATTTGTGCTAATAATCTCGCAAAGTTTGATGATTCCTCTAAGCTATATTTCTCTATGAATTGATTAGCTTCAGCAATTATATCTTCCACTTCATCGCTCCCCTCCTCAGATAGCTTATTTGCGATCATAAGTTTCATCTCCAATCTAATCTTCTCATCACTAATTTTTTTAATTGCCTCTAGAGCTTCTTTATTTAGTCCTTTTTCTATAACTAATGGTAACAATACTCTTATATTTTCAGTTTGATTGGTTTTTGCGAAATATATTAATGCATCTAGAATTAATTTAGGTAGTTCAGGGTCACTTTTGATTCTTACCAGTGTTTCAGTAAGTTCTATTAAAGATGCTGTGGTTGAATTTTTTATAATATGCTTAGCTTTATTATAATCTTTTTTTCTCCAAGCAATCTCAAATTCTACTGAGGCTCTTAGATCACACCCTAATCTCTTCATGGTGCAAATGTAATTGAGGATATGTATGGCGTGATCTAACAAGTCTTTTTCAATTAAGATATTTACTATATTCTTCAATGTGTTTTGGAATATAGCAGTGATATTTCGGAAATAAGCTGATATCTGAGGATGATAAAATAATATTTGCGATAAACTTAGTTTCTCGTAATTCTTATCCTCTTTTTTTACTCTCTCAGCCATCTGTCTAAGGAGTAGAAAACTATCATCGAACCATTTTGTTAGATTATCTATAGCTAATTTACTCAAATTTATGATTTTGCTAGTATCATCTGGTATTTGCTTAATTAGGTTAGCGTATGATTGAACAGCGATTAATGGGTCTTTGATTCGGAGAATATACCTTTGTGCTTGATTAAACAATCCACTCTTAGCCAACTCGCTTATTAATTCCAGATAAATTCTCTCGTCTCTCGTTTCAGTAATATATTTATTTAATAATTTATCTAGTTCTTCTCTTTTATCGCTTTGAAGCAATTTAACTCCGAGAGCTGGTAAGAAAATTATGTATGATCTGATATCTAGTTCATTTTTTATCTTGTCATAGTATTCTAAACAGTTACTATTCACTTTGCATTTGAGCTTTAATAGATTTGCTAAATGAATGGTTCTTTGGTCTTTTTCTTCATTTACTAGTCTCTGTAAACTTCTTATAATTTTCTTAGTTAATACTGTATCTTTCTTCTCCAGAGATATGTTTGCTAGTTCAAATAACCCTAATACTCTATCTTTTTTGTTCTTAATCTTTTTTATTTCCTCAAAAGCATCTTGTAAGCTCCCCTCCAGGGCCGCTTTAAGCCAGATTTTTACTCTCATTTCATCTCTGAGCTCTTCCTTAACAATATTTACTAGATCTAAACCATCTAATCCTACTTTCTCAACAACTAAATCAACGAAAATTCGCTCATCTAATTTATTAGCCCTAATGAATTCTATAGCTTTTTTATATTTCTTTTTCTCAATAAGTAAATTCAGGAAATCAGTCGCAATTTCGTCCAGATATCTTATATCTAGCTTGTTAACTTCTTTAAATATTAATTCAAATGCCTCTTCTTTCAAGATGTCGTATCTTCTTAATATATCTGAATAAATCCTGTATTTTAGATCATACTTAGCAAGTTTTGAAAAAATATTGTCTTCTGGTTCTTCATCTACTATCTTTATTAATTCTTCATAGATCTCTGGTACATTTGACAACTAGAACACCTCTCGACTCTTGAGATAAAAAGGAGTATTTGTTTAAAAATATTATATCTTTATTTGGCTATTAATTTTGGTTGATTATTTTTTTAAGACTAGAATTTTTTCTATTTTTGTTGCTCCATATATGAATAGTTTAAAACGACTAAATGTCAGTTCTTTGAATCTTTTTTTGCGCGACAATTTATCTAATTTTGCTAGGAATTCCTCAAATGTAATTGGATATATCTCTATGTAGTTATCATTTAAGTTAATTTCAAAGAATTTATCATCATCACCAAAATTAGTTAAGAGATACAAGGCTTTCTCATATATAGACATAACCCACACCAAGAATAAGTTACTGGAGCTTATTTAATTATGCAATTTTTGCGCCGGTAGAAATATGTTGACTTAATAAGGTAGATGAAACTACTGTACTAGATTAGTTTGAAATAGTGAAGCGTATGGTTATACTTGATCTAATTCGAGCAAACTTTTTGTTAACATTACTATATCTTTTGTCGGGGTCAATATCATTGATCTTGGGTTCTCTTTTACTGAAGTATTATATTAACAAAAAGAAGTTAGTAGCCAAGTATTTAGGTTTATCAATAATATTCATAGGTTTTGCAATAATATCGTATTTGTACTCATTTTACTACTATTCAATTACTAGATTTATTACAAATCAATTAATAAGATTGATTAGTGTTTCAAATCTCTTAATAGCGATTGGCCTATATTTCTTAATAATTTATCTTCATCTAGCGATTTACAAGATCATTTCAAATTTAGTTAAAATAATATACGCCATCCCAATTTTATTAATGATATATTTCATAGTATTGAATAATGATATGGATATCCTGAGGCTATACTTGGGTTACGCGTTTCTACCTGTGATACTCCTATTATTGCTATATGTCTTATTGTTCATGAGACATTCTATGAAAATATTCCTTAATAAGAAGTTTCTTCCCGAGCTTAGATTCGGTGCCTTGATGCATATAACTGCTATGGCCACAGCTATATTAGCTATTGTTTTTCAAGTTATTGGGAAGATATATCATTTTCCATTATTTAGTCAAACAGCAATACTATCATTAATGTTAGCCTTCCTAAGTCTCACATTGTTATACATGCCAACGGCTCTTCCTTCATGGTACATTAAGATTTCGAAGAAAATAATGAGTAACGAGTGACGGTGCTTCAAATGCGACGTAGCTTAATTTGCCCGAAGTGTAAGAAGACTCTTTATTACGAGATAGATGATAACTCCGCGATGAAATCTGGAGGTTTAATACCTATCACCATTATACATGGCTACCCTGATGCGCATGCTTTGGTTGTATACGTGGATACTAATGGTGCTAATCGAGGATACGAAGTTATAGAGAATCTTGTAGATCTTCGTTCAAATTTTGATGCCCGTGAAATTCTAAATATAATAGGAGAGAAAAAAATAGCAAAAATTATAGCTAGCATCGTTGGGGGCTTGACACTATACATTGAAGGAGATCCAGAATCAATCAAATTATTACATATCTTCTTATCAAAGATTCTGAAGAATCAATTTTTCAGTCTAGCTGATAACGAGAAACTAGCTGACATCAAGATAAGTATCATAAAGAAAAAGAATAATCCTAAGGTACCTGGTGAGAAATATATATTATCGCTTTTGAGGAAAGGAAGAAAGATGTCTGAGAGCGGCTACGTAAACATGCTTAATGTTGAAATAAGTAAGTTAAAAACAAAGATTAGAAAAGTAATCGATGTATTAGAGAGACGAAACATATCGAAAACAGAGTTAATGGAAGAGCTGGAAATTAACGATAGGGAGTTTGAATTAATAATTCAATTTATCAAGACTAAGCGACCAAACCTAATTAAAAATTTGGTTGATAGCTTATTAGACATCTTATGAATCGAACATATTTAAGAGATAATGTGGAATCATCAGTAGAGAAGCGGCTTTTCATCATTATCCGAGAACCGTGAGCTCATCATTTCCTTAAAACACTTCTATAAAGACAAATTTTATAAATAATATGCATCTTAAAATTGAATATCAATTATATTAGTTTAAATACTTAATTTTTTAGGTGCATCACGTGGTAGAATTACTTAAGAATGAAAAAATATTGTTCAGAACAAAACCTCATCCAGTGTCATTCTGGCCTCATTATGTATTCTTCCTCTACTACATTGTTGTTAGTATTATTATTATAACCAATGCAGATAGCATTGTAACATGGTTTAATCAGTCACTACTTAGTTTTCTAGGTGTTACAGGAGTAGATGTAGTTTTCGTAGCTATTTGGTGGATAGTATTGATAATTCCAGCTCTATTAGTTTCAATAATAAGGATATCATGGAGATGGTTAATTACATATGTATTATTAGCTATACTCGGAACATATCTAATGTATAAGTATGGTTTCTCTCCTCTAGATCTTTATTATTCAACTATTGCAATAGGTTTTATAGGAGTAAGTCTCACAGATATCTACCGTCGTAGTCATGAATATATACTTACAAACATTAGAATTATTGCAACATTAGGATTTTTAGGTCTTAAGACGAGAGATGTTTTTTATTCTAAGATAACAGATGTATTTATGCAGCAAGATATGTTGGGTAAGATGTTTAATTATGGTACAATTATACCTATAACTCCCGCAGGAATTGGAACAGGGGTGGATGCAGCTAAAGTAGAAGTAGGTGTAGGGGGAGCTAAAAAAGTACCAGCTGGCCCAACCGTGGGTGGAGGTGTCGCGATCGAAGGTGAAAAGGCTGTTATGGTTCCTAGAGGTAGGTCGTCATTCGTTTTGTATGGGGTACCAAATCCTTCTCAAGTAAGAAAAATAGTGCTAGAGAATATAGTTGCCAAAGAAGAGGCACCATATTTAGAGAGAACGGTAGAACTATTAGAAAAACTCGTAGAGGATAAGGAGGAAAAAAGAGGGGAAGAGAAAAAGTAAAATCAATTAATTTATTTTTTTCGCAAAATATGTATCGCAGTAGTAGTAGCTATCCCACCTATACTTTCTGCTAACCCAATTTTAGCACCATCTACTTGATTTTTGTCAGCTTCACCTCTTAATTGAAGGCTAATTTCAGCAATCTGATAAATCCCTGTAGCGCCCACTGGATGCCCTCTTGCTTTTAAACCTCCAAACGTATTTGTCGGAATCTCTCCGCTCAATCCAATTTTATCTTCAGATATCATCTTCCATCCTTCACCTTTCTTAGCAAAGCCCAAATCCTCTAATGCAATTACCCCTGTTATGCTGAATGCATCATGTATTTCTAAGACATCTATATCTTTTGGAAATATATTTGATTGATTATATGCCCTTTTGGATGCAGCCACTACCGAACCAAAAACAGTAGTATCACTCCTATTCGCAATTCTAAAGACATCAGTAGCTACTTCAGAAGCAACTATCTCTACACCATTACTACTATTTGTTAAAACTAAAGCAGCAGCTCCGTCTCCATAAGCTGAACACTCTAACAGATGCAATGGATCAGCTACTGTAGGTGATCTCTTAACAGATTCTAACGTTATCTCGCGCCTAAATTGCGCGTAAGGATTTGTAACAGCATGCTTATGCTCTATAACAGGAAGCATCATAATTTTATCGTGATCAGCTTGATAACGAGATAAGTAGTATCTTAAGGCTAAAGCATTCAGAGAGACAAAAGTGCCGCCAGAAACTAAACCACTGCCCCAATCCTCAGCCAGCATCATTGAAGAAGTATTCACTGATGTAGTTGAGTCAGATAACTTCTCAACACCAATAACTAGAACGCTCTTGCCAGTATTTTTAACTACATTGTAAGCTAAATTAACAGCAGATCCACCAGAACCGCAAGCCGCATCTACTCTATAAGCTGTTACCCCAATCAAACCTAATTGATCGGTAATAGCGTTAGCTAGGTTGCTCTGCAAATTGTTAAATAAGCTACCCATACTGGATAAAATCAAGTAATCCACTTTTTTTATATTAGCGTCTTCTAGAGCTTTGTAACTTGCTTCAGCAGCTAACTCTATAATACTTTTATTCCAGTGTTCCGATACTTTAGTCATTCCTACTCCAACAATACTTACTTTCAAAACGATCACTATGATTAAACTAGTAAAGAAGGATTCTAATAAAGATTCAAAGTTGTGACTCAAAAAGAATAAATAAGAATAAAAAATTTACTGCGCATTGCTCTCAGTTCGCCTGTGTTGTATGTACAAATGACCGCTTAGGAATCCCTTTAGTTCATCAGATGCGATCCAATCCCTAATTAAGTAAGTAAGCGCGTACGGAGCGATATCATATTTTTTGCTAAATCTCTAATATCTGTAGATGCTCCCTCAGACAAACCTCTAGACATATAATCTTTAATAGCTAAAAGCAATGATCTATTCTCAAGGCTTCTTGAAGTTTTAGAAGCCATGGAATAAAGGGCAAAGACAATTAAGATTAATCCTATCGAAGCAAGGAAAATAAATATTAGCGCCCAACTTGGATTAGATCACTCTTATTATTTCCCCCAAATCTCCAGAAAGCAATTGCCAGTATTATGCGAGCAACAAAGCTTATGATAGTAAACAAGCCACCTATAATAAAGAACCCTAAAAACAAGAAAGAATACATCATGTATTGATTCGCTGAAAAAGATAAGTCGAGAGTCTTGATAATAACAGACGCGTGAGGAGGTCCACTAATAGAAACGAAAAATAATGATACTACAAAAAACCAAATAAGATTAAGTATAGCAGAAATAATCCAGATAACAGCACCAATGCTAAATAATTCTTCATCCGTTATCTCCATTAGTCCTTTGGTTTTTAGGGCACAATTAAGATCAATATTGCAGCAATAAGGCCAGCCATCATAACAAAAAATGCTAATATACGAAAAAAGCACCAAAGAACATTGCTCCAAATGCTTGTAATGGGTTGACGAATATTAAAATGATTCCAGCTATGATATAAAATAGGCCTAGATTTTTAATGTTCTCGTTGACACTTAAATAATTTAAGAGGTCAACACTCATGTTTACTCTACCAATTATAATTAATAAAATGATAATATAAATATTAAAATAATAAAAAAATTATTCATTATATTCTTCCAATGATTCGCTAGAAACCCCTATTTTCTTTAATATCTTAGAGAAATCTATCTTCAAAACCACATAAACTATTATTACAACAACATATAGAATTATGAGATCAGATAACCATGGGTATGGTGAATCATTACTTCCGATCAAGAAGTTCACAATAGTCTCTCCAAAAATTTTTCCTCCAACAACTAGAATAATCATCAGAGTTAATTTACCTAGAAAACAAGGTATAAAACTTCTTATGAATCCATAACCAACTAATCCTAGAGGAATTAATATCACGTCATCTGGTAGTGGTGTTAACGCCATGAAGAATATTAAGAATTGAACCAAAACAGGTCTTTTTTCTAGAATTTTTTTCATACTTTCAACTTGTTTCTGGTATTTCTCTTTATTTTCTATAGCTTTCTTACCTGCAAATCCTAGTATATAGGCTAAGAATTCTCCTAAAGCTGCTCCAATAGATGCAGAAATAATAAGCAAGATAGGCTCAATATCTGGTCTAGCAGCGATAATGAAAATTATCAATGGGTAAGGTATATATATAAAAACTGAAGCATTAGCTACAACCACGGAGATCAAAGCGAGCAAGTATAAGAATAAGATATCATTGGATGTCTGAGCTTTTTCCGTAAAATAGCCAGATACAGTGTCATGTAGCCACTGGCCGGTATAAGGATCTAGCAAAAAATAGAACCCCAGAAATGTTAGGAACAACATAGATATGACCAAAAACTTTTCAGCACCGCTAAACTTAATTTTCATTATTTATTCACCATTATTTAAATAAAAAGTCACTATTGGAAAGCTATCAATTATTGGCCAAATGTTGAAATGAATAATAAATAAAAAATTATATAAATTACAATGTATTACGGATGGCTCTGGAAATGAACAGTGATATTGATGGCATTATTCAATATTATATTTCAATCATGATAATTGTTATAATATATGGATTTTTTGTTTATTACATAAAAATACCTAATCTAGGAATATATATAGTTTGGTTAATTTACGTTTTTTATTTACTTAGAATTGACAACTTAAACCCAATAAAGTATTTTGAGCTAAAAATAAATCCAAGAAATATTTTACTAGGTATTTTAGGGTCACTACTAGCATTATTGCAATTAATCATAATAATAACTATAATGATTTCAATAAATGTAGCCAATTTGATCAAGAATACTAATTTAATCGTTTTCTATGATGTGTTATTTGGCTTAGTTACAGCTATACTTGTGTCATCTTCAGAAGAAATAGTTTTCAGAGCATATCCAATAAAGAAGTTCAAAAATAAGATAAATGAGAGTATTTTACTTATGTCAACTAGCCTGATATTTAGTTTACTTCATTTATTTAACAAGGGCTATAATTGGCGTTCTTTTCTATTCCTTTTCTTAGCTGGAATATTTCTGGGTAAATTATTTCTAGACACTAAGACAGCCTGGATTAATATCTCTTTTCACTTCATCTGGAATTTTACAGAGGGGTACATATTCGGATTGCCTATATCTGGTACTGAACCAAGGACAACAGTTTATAAATTATTACTAATAAATGACTCAGTTTACACGGGGGGCTTTTTTGGAATAGAATCAAGCATTATCTCTATATTTGTAATGGGTTTATTCTTGTTAAGTTACATCCTAGCTAAGAAATTAAAATTTCTAAAATAAATGGAATTAAAATCTAATTGCTAATTATCTAACTAAAATTACTGTGCATGGTGCTAAAATAGCTACAGCTGTTGCAACACTACCTATAGGTGCCTCCTCGCCTCCAGAAAGCCCCTTAGCCCCCATGATAACAGCGTCATATAGTCCTTCATTTATCTCATCAATTATCTCTTTAGCTATTGATGATTCTGGAAAATGTATTCTCCTGCATTTGAAATCGATTTCAATGCCACTATCTTTGCTGATACTTATTATTTTTCTTTTGATGTTATCAACTTTCTCACTAGCACTGCTTTCTGGGAGAACAAATAAAGCAGTTATCTTAGAACCATATCTATGAGCAAAATCAATAGCTAAGTTAATAGCTTTCATTGATAAACCGCTGCCATCAACAGGGACAAGGATCTTTCTAAACCATAAGCTTACAACATACTTTGGAGATGGTTTATATTCAACACTAGTCATTCAGGGCCACCTCCTAAGAATTCTCAATGTATTATCTGTTTTATTTATACTATTAAATCCATCTCTTTCTAACTCAAATATTGCTCTTATGGCATCGATGTTTTCGGGAACTACTATTGCCTCTTGATGGACACCATACATCAACCATAATTCATTTCCATTTACAACAGTTATTGATTCTTTGAAAACTGGGACTTCATAGATATCGTATCTTTTTCTTCCAATATCTCTAGCCCATTCTATGAATGCTGCAGTGCTATTAAACCCGCTTTTCTCGCTGAACAATAAAATTCTTGGAGCTTTGTCTAAAGCATCTATTACATCATCTGCCGTTACTGTTTTCTCTAATTCAACATTAACAATATGCATGTGCATTCTTGAGACAGGTGCAACAACAGCCGTAGTCACTATATCTACATCTGGGATAATTGTTTTTACATCTGGACCATGATGACTAGGTAATGTAACTGGGTTCGGAACGAGTGCTTCTATAGGCCCCTTTTTTATTTCGTGGGGATCAGCCCCCCTCCTAACTATGGTAGCTCTTACTTTCTTTACTCCAAAGTTCGTTTTTAATGTCCAAATTATCCTACATAAAGCGGTAGTATTGCAAGACACAACCCTAACAAATCTTTTTCCTAAAGCTTTTTCATAGTTGCATAATGCATTAAATGATATATCAACTAGATCGGCTTTTTCTCCACCTTGAAATATAGCTTTAAGTCCATGTTTCTCGTATAGTGGTTTATATTTGGCACCAACACCTTGGGGTGTCGCATCAATCACTATATCTGCATTAGAAAGCATGTCTTCTATAGATCCAGCCACACTAATACCCGCGTTCTCAAATCTCTCTATGTTTTCTTTTGGGGCATAAATATGTATCCCAGAATGATAAGCAAGTAAAGCACTAAAATCAGGTTTAGTCTTAGATATACCTATAAGTTTCATATCATCTTGCAATAATATAGCGTCTGCTATTCTCTTTCCTATCGTTCCATAACCGTTAATAACAACGTTAACAACCATCATTTCTCACCGAAAATAAATTTCTTAGCAGATATTTCTAGTGCTTCTAAAGCTGGTAATCTCTCACCAGATAAAAATAGCAATAAAGCACCACCTGCAAGACTAATATGACCTATTTTATTTCTTAATTTTTCGTCTAATTCATTTGCAATAGCTATAAAATGTCCTCCACCAAATATAGTGAAACCTCCTGTCTCAATAGCTCTTTTCGCTAGCTCAAAAGTACCTTTTCTGAATCTAGGATCTTCAATTACTCCAGCAGGACCACGTAGAACTACAACTTTAGCCTCACGCATCATTTCATGGTACATTCTTATAGTCTGATTACCTATATCCATTATCTTACCAGTAACTTTAGTTGCTGGCTCATCAACTCTCTTTCCATTTTTTAATACGCCGAAATCATATGGAGTTTCTACAGGAGCCCCCATAAGTAATATTCTTCTTGCTCGAGGAATCAATGCCGTGTAGCCTTTCTCGTTTAAGAAGCGCATGTCTTCTTTCCCTAGGTAGACGCCTTTAGCTACTAGGAATATTTCTGATAGAAGTCCAGTTGTGAGTATTCTATCAGCTACGCCGTTTCTCACTAAGGTCTCGATGATTTTTAGGGAATCCTCGACCTTAGCTCCTCCAAGTACGAATACTATCGGTTTTTCATCTGGTCTAAAAATTCTAGAAAGAGCTTTTATTTCCGCTTCAAGAACCCTGCCTCCAACGGAAGGCAAGACCACTGGGAATCCCACCAAGGAGGGCTGGCTTCTATGTGCGGTGGAAAAGGCATCTAGAACAAAAACATCAAATAATGGAGCTAATTTTCTAACGAAGAAGGTGTTAGCTTGTTTTTCTGGCGTTGCTTCAATTATTTCTTCAGACACAATTCTTGTGTTTTCGAGAAGTAGGATCTCTCCATTATTTAAACTCTTTATTTTCTCTCTGGCAGCTGGACCTATCACATCATCTATAAACTGAATATCAATCCCCATGATCTCTGAAACCCTTTTAGCATGCGTCTCTAAGCTTATAAAATCAGATCCACCCGGTCGACCTTGATGAGACACTACTACTACAGCGTTATTCTTATCAATTAATTCTTTCAGTGTCCTCGTATGTCCACGTATTCTATGATCGTCCAGTATTTCTCCAGTCTTGGGATCTATAGGCGAGTTAAAATCAACTCGTACTAATACTTTTTTATTTGTTACGTCATAGTCATCTAAAAGAGCTATCTTAGGAATAGATAAAGACATTTTAATCGCACCAGATAAGAATTATATGCTAAAAAAACGAAAGAAATAAGGTTTATAAATTTTACTTATATCTATATAGATTTTATAGAAAAAACAAGAAAAAATAGAAAATTAAATGAACTTTACTCATACTTTAACGCAACTACTGGATCTAACTTAGAAGCCCTCCATGCCGGATAAATACCAGATATCAAGCTTAATCCTGCTGCTAGAATCCATGTACTTATTAAAGTAGATACATCAAAGGTTGGTTGTATAAATGGGACTTCAGCAAAGTATAATGCCTTAAGAACATATGCTAATAATACTCCCATGCCTAATCCAAGAGTGCCCCCCAGTATTCCTATTATAGTTGCTTCATACAGGAACAATTTTAAGATATGATAGCTCTTGTATCCTATCGCTTTCAAAATACCAATCTCCCTTATTCTCTCTAGCATTGAAGTATAAAGTGTCGTAATTATCCCTATCGATGCAACAAGCAAAGACACAGCAGAAATACTAGAAATAAAGAAAGTTATTGTATTCATGACATTATCCACTATCCTTTTTATGCTTTGCGGAGAGAGTACATCTACATCATATTTATCCTTAATATAATCCATTATCTGATCATTGAAGGAGGGATCCTTTGTTATGACGTATAAGCCATCGTATTCCCCTTTCTTATTAAATAAGTTATCTGCAGCTCTAAGTGATATCCATGCTACTTGATCAACGGGGATAAAGAAACTACCATAATACTTCAGAACTCCTCGCACAATAAAACTCTTCTTCACAGTTTCGGTCTCACCAGTTTCTGTATATCTAGTGTACGCCAATTGAACGGTCCGTCCAACCCAAGCGAATATTTCATCTGGTCCAGAGTAGGCTATTTGATGACCTAGCAAGATTCCTACACTATCATATTCTGAAACAAAAGTGCCTTCTTCTATCTCAATGTTAGGTAATATATATTTTAGTTTTGTTTGATCTAACCCTTCAATAATTACTGATCTCGTTTTACCTCTAGAGTAAATTACTGCTGTCTGTTCAATAAATGGTGCTACATCTAGTACGCCATCAAGTTCCTTTATTTCATCAACCATCCAGTCTTTAATTTTGAAATCAGATGTGCCTTTCTTAGTAACTACGATTAAATTTGTGCCAAATTTATTGAATTCTCCCTCAATATAGTGCTTGGTACCATTACTAATGCCATTTACAGCTACTAATAATGCTGAACCAATAATAACCATAAAAATTGTTAGTGAAGCTCTCAGCTTCCTTTCTTTTAGAGCTTCAAAGGCTAACTGAATGAATTCCATTTAGGATTGCCTCCGTAAATAAAAAACAACTCCAACTGCTACAATTGCTATAATAGATCCGATCAAAGCTATTGTTCCAGGAGATAGTAATCCACTCTGACCGCTTGAACCCTCATTTCCCTGAGTACTAGGATAATTAATTACCGTGATTTGTACATTAACTATCATTTCATGAGCACTATAGAGACCATCAGTATACTCGATCAGTAAATTAACTGTATAGGTTCCGTTCGAGACCCCTAATTTTAAAAAAGATGTAACTGTAAATGGAACTGGAGAATTAGGGTCTACATCACCTATGTAAGAGTAGCTCTCATAATCAAGATCTAAAATAGGGGAAGGCATAATTGATACATTTGTGAACATAGCTTTTGTATTCCCAACATTTAGTATTGTTCCACTTATGGATAACTTCTTCCCAGCGCTTGGTTTTTCTGGAGACGTGATTAAACCGTAGACTTTTAAAACTATCTTGCCTCTTATAACGAAACCTATTGCGTAATTCTCAGTATACGTATTACCGAAATTATCTGGGTAACTTATTGCCAGATTTACTTGCATCGTTTGCCCAATTAGCGTTTCTGGAGCGAAAATTACTAAATTTACAGTTACTGTATCGTTTTGTTTAACATTGTTAATGATCCAAGAAGAATTGCCGATAACAACTAAGTATTGAGGAGCAGCTAGATTTATCTGTACTCTTCCTACCCAAACATCATTAGTAATATTCATTATTACTTCATTTAAATAGCCACCAAACAAGTAGTTGGTTGAGACATAAATAGTAGTGGTTGGATTTATAGCAACTATAATTGTCCAGGAATTGGAAGTAGTAAGGTTACCATCCGAGACTTCAACAGTTAGAGTATGTGATCCCACATTTTCCCGAGTAGCGTAAAATGCGTAGTTCTGTCCATAATCCACAGTGTCTCCATCAAGTATCCATTCGTAAGTTATATTATCTTCGTCTGGATCACTGGCATAACAGGAAAAATTAACGAACTGTCCGACTGAGACAGTGACGGTTGCTGCGGTTGGATTAATTGAATAGATAACTGGACTTCTATTGGGTAGTCTAATCTCTATTCTTAGTAACTGAGGTGTTCCTGGAACGAACACTCCATTTTGTTTGACATTATAATAAATAGTTAGATTAGCATAGTAAATGCCTTTTTTAGCATCATCATCTATGCTTAATTGAAAAGTTAAAGTAAATGAACCCGATGGCAATATATCGCCAGTTTGATTAAAGACATCCCCGCTTTCTACTGGCTGGCCACTAGCTTTTGATACATTGCTTTCTGTTATATAATCTGTGAATGGGTAGTATAATTCTAGTTCTCCAAGGACCCCTCTCAAAGTTTCGCTTGAATTATTTCTAATTATAACCGTTAAAGGTACGTTAATATCTCCAGGATTAACAATAATGACATTATTTGGCGGAGTACCCCAAAAAACATTCTCTACTATAAATTGCACACTTGTAGCTGCATTAACTTCATTTACAGCGTTTTGGAACGAATTAGCTAAAATAACTAAAACAAAATTACTAGTCATAGTTGCAGTGAGCAAGGATAAACCCAAAATGAAAACTGTCATCAAAATATAGGAAACGAAATCGTAAGCTTAGATAACGACGCCTTGCTCCACTGGGAAGGAGCATCAGGCAACATCATTGCCGCCAGAAGTGAAAACGCAAAAGCGCTCACCAATGAAACAGCCAATTCCAGAACCAAAGCGTAAAGCGCAAGACGAAAATCTATTCTCGAAACGTAGACTGTTGCATAAACAGCCAAGCCGCCAATAAGCGAGAACGGCAAAATTGCAGCAACCTATTTAAAAACACGGATTTCAATTTTTCCGACTATTTTAAGTTTAAACACGTCAACTTTCCAGACTTTTCATTTACTAAAGCATTAGAATAGAAACTGTGTAAAGGGAAATCGTGGTTACCGTGTCGGCAAAGGTACTAACTACGGGATTGACGAAGTTGTCCGGGTCTAAGCCTCTCTTAAAAGTGACGAGAGCAATGCCCAAAGTTAAGGACACTATTATGAGAACCGCAATAAAGTTTGTTGCCAACAATATCCTCGCGTTATCCCAGAACGCTTCTAAGCTTAGACTCCCCGATGCGGCTGCAGCTAC
>JAHQWF010000049.1 GCA_029856055.1 Candidatus Njordarchaeota archaeon
CATTTGTAGCGTCTTGCTGGGCCTCTCCATCCGTATTTTATCACGTTTTTCGAGCCGCAGTATATGCAGTGTAGGTTTTTGCCGAATCTGTATTCTCTGAGTCTTCGTATGACTCGTTCGTCTGCGATGTCTATTTCGAGTTTCGAGGACGGGGCGTTTTTCTGGCATATTTCCCCGTAATACGTAATCGTAATTCCAAATATATTTTTATATGTCTCTTGGTGTCTGTGCTGGCAAGAAGTCACCAACCAAAAAAGTTATAAGAGCGAAAGTTATTTAAAGGAAGCAAAATAACAAGAAGAAACCAGAAAGTAAGGATGACTGAAAAAATAAAAATATAACTTAATAAGATATCCAAATATAGATTAATAGTAGTGAGGAGAAAGGGGCAGACGGCGAAGCAGCTGTCGGGCACGAACGTGCCCGAGGAACCTCCCCCCTCCCAATAAAAGTGCCGCGGTGTAAACCGCCTCCCGGAGACGGGAGATACCGGGCACAGAAACGAGACCCCTCACCCCTAAATGACGATGATGCAGTGAAGAGACGGGGCAACCCGTCTCGAGCTAACCCGTTGAGGAAGGGGTGAGAAAGGGTGAAACGGCCCGGTGGCACGGGAGCAAGCGTAAGTCACTGCCGATGAGACGAGGCAGTGACCTAGCGCTTAGTCGAATGCTGCGAGCGTGGTCCGTCTTAAGGCGGCCCGCGATACAGAAGGGGGGGTATCGCCGTCTGCCCCCTCCAATGTTTCTCGAGGGGCTAATTTATGGTCAAGATTATTCTCAAGACTCTCAGAGGTTTTGAGAAGATTGTTGCTAGTAGTGTTATGGATGAGTTCTCAGGAGCTAAGGTAATCGCTAAGCCAATGAATTATTCTGGAATAGTTTTTGTTGAGAACGTTGATCCGTCAATAATCAATGAGATAAATAGGAGGATTCCAGAGGTCGAGAAAGCTCTACCAGTGTTTGCTGAGGCATATGCGGAGCCTTCGGAAATAGCTATATTGGCTCTAAAAGTTGCAAGAAACTATTTAAAGGAAGGGGAAAGTTTCGCTGTGAGAACAACTAGGAGAGGCAATCATGATTTCACTAGTATAGACGTGAACATAGCTGTAGGCGCTAAAATAAAAGATGAATTAGGTAATCCAGTAAACCTAGATAACCCAGATAAGGTAGTTTGGGTAGAGATATTTGGTGATAAAGCTTACATATCAATTACTAGAGAGCTCGTTATGAAGAAGCCTAAGGCAGATAGGACACTAAGAGTATTAAGAAAGATATCGATTATACAGATTCCATATCTAGGTGAGATAGAAGCTTCCTACAGAATGGGTGTACGCATTGGGAGAGCTGCTCAAGCATTTGAGATAGGCGAGTTAATCATAGCTCTAGTAGGGATAGTTAATGTCGAAGAACTGCAAAGTTTTCTGCACGGGGTGCTCGAGGGAAGAATGTCCAGGTATGAAATCCAGAAGAAAAGTTATTCAAGACCTGTGAGACTGGTTCCAGTAAAGTTAATGGATATATTCCAATTAGCTAGATCAAGATATGGTGAAGTATTCATAACTACTAGCGCTAAAGGTAAAAGATTGAATCGAGATATGTGCCTAGAAATAACTGATTTGTTCGAAAAAGAAAAAAGAGTAAATATATTCATTGGTAGTAGAGAGGGGGTGCCTACTGGAATAGCTAGACTATCGAAGCTAACCATCAATTTATGCCCAGGAATAACTTTCGCGACAGAGCAAGGCATCCCAATGGTTATTTCCGCTATCATAACTTGCTTTAGTGTTATGAAAGAAAAAGAAATATGAGCTAGCTAGATATTGAATCTCATTCTAAACATTATGTGATCTCTAGCGTACGGGTCAAGTCTAACCCCCTCTAAGACCTCAAAGCCCCCCTCCTTCTCAAGGATATCTTTTTGTTCTTCAAATATCTCTTCTGGGGGTCTAGTTACATCAATTGATCTTGCTTTAATGGCAATTAATCCATGTCCACCAGGCCTTAAGAACATTTTAGCATTTCTTATAAAGATTTCAGCTTGGAACGGTTGTGCTAGGTCGGCGTAAAGAACATCAACCGTTTCTCCTATATATGAGTACTCATGCGGTAATCTAGCATCTTTCAGTAATGGAGCAATATTTTTCCTTAACTCAGACACCTTAATTAGATCTCTAAGAGGTCTCGGAGCAAATTCTATTCCATAAATAATTCCACTTGGCCCGATTATATCTGAAATATGACTAGCTGTAGTTCCCGAAGCTATACCCAGATAAAGTATTCTTGTTCCTTTCACGATAGGTACTTCTTTTAAACCATTTATTATTGCTGCAGCTAGCTTACTTCTATAAGGATTCCAGACCCTATATTCTTCCCCATGCCACCTCACTAGTTTCTCGTCATACACTGTATGGCCTGGAGTTAAATTCTTTGTAGCCAATACTTTTCTACCATCCTCATATTCTATGAAGTATATCCCGGGAAAGACTTCCTTAACATTAACCACTGCAATTGACACATCATTCACCTCCTCTTACCCTTCTTCTTTTTCTTTGGTGGTTTCTTACCTTTAGGTGGTGGTCGAGGCTTCTTTTCCTCTTTCTTTTTGATCGGTGGTTTAGGATACTTCTTCTTAATCTCCTCTATTCTCCTCTCTAAATCTCTAAGTAATTCATCTCCAATGTATTCACCAGTGAAGTAATCTACACGAGCAGCGATAGAGAGTTTACCAGCTAAAGCCCTAGCAATTTTGCCTCTCTGCCACCAAGGAGCCTTAAAGATCCTTGGGTCTTGGAATATTATTCCGTGTTTAGGTGGGGTTCCTTTACCGTGTAGAGCTCTAAATAATGCTTTCTCTGCTCCGAGTATTTGGATAGTGCTTGCAGGCATCTTAGCTAGCTCTCCTAGACCGCCAGCCTTTCTTATTAATTTAGCGCCTATAACTGATCCAATCAAGGCACGGATGTTTGGTGCTGCTTCCTGCATTAATTCATCTAAGTACTCTAGTATCTTCTCTTTATCATCATAGAGGTCTAAGGTTCTCCTAGCTACGTGCTGTATCATCTTTATATCTTCTTCCGTTATTGTTATACCTATCCGTTCTTCCCTAGCTTTCAAAATACGTTTGATGAGTTTCTCGTTTTTAATGAAGTTTCTTAAATTTTCTTCCGTGAAGTTCTCTACACTACCAAGTTCAGCAACTAGTTTTAAGTATAATTCATGGTCTTCAACCTCCTTCCCCAGTTCGGGCCAATAGTATCCGTACCACTCTCTGACATGAGAAACTAATGTATTTATCATCTTTGTTAGATCTTCAGAAATAGTGACAGCTCTAATTATCATTAAGTCTCTTCTCTCACCTGCTTCAGCAACCTTGGCTTTCGATATCTCAACGCTAACCATACACGCGAACTCAATATACTTTTCATAAGACCCAAGTATTTTCTCGTAAATGCTTTTTATTCTCTCTCGTGCCTTTAGTAATTCCTTTCCACCTTCAACGATTTCAACCGCTAGATTAGGGAATTCATTTCTGAGCATTTTAGCTAAATTCTCGTTATTAACTTTTAATGTAGCGTCACCTATCTCTTGAACAAGTGATTTTATCTCATCTATGAGCTTATTCCTCTCTATATCTAAAAGAGCTTTGGCAGCCCTATCTACATCAGGTTTCTCATCGCCAAACGGCTTGAATAGGTAGTCCTGGAAACCCTCAGATATCGCTATGACGCCAGGATAAGTGATGAATAGCCACATATCATCATCACCCTTAACTCAGTTTTAAAAAATATATTTATTTATTCAGTAAGAAATACAGTAATTGTCATATAAAAATAATTTTTAATCAGAAAGGCGTGTTCTTAATCACTCAACCTAAAATAATCTGATAATGCTAATTACTGGGTGAGCATCTATGAGTAAATCATTAATAACCATCGATGGCAGCATGGGTGAAGGTGGAGGACAGATATTTAGGACTGCTCTAGCCTATGCCGCTGTTACTAGGAGGCCTGTGAAGATAATAAATATTAGAGCTAAGAGATCTAATCCTGGATTAAGACCACAACATTTATCGGCTTTAAGGGCGCTAGCGAAGATAACTAAAGCTGAAATCAAGGGAGATTACGTTGGTTCACAGAGCGTTTACTTTAATCCAAGGGAGGTAGAGGGAGGTGAAACAACAATTGATCCGGGAACCGCTGGAAGCATAACACTGATAATTCAGGCAATACTACCAGCTTTGCTCTTTGCGAGAAAAACATCAAAATTAACGATAAAAGGCGGTACCGATGTTCCCTGGTCCCCGCCAATAGATTCATTGAGATTCGTGTTTCTACCAGCTTTATCAAGAATGGGTGTTGAGGCTAAACTAGAACTAATAAGAAGAGGGCATTATCCCAGAGGGGGAGGGATAGTTCGCTTAACTGTAGAACCGTTAACTGAACTCCTCAAACCAATAGTGCTCAAAAATCAGGGAGAAATACTAGGGATACGAGGCATATCTCATTGCGTAAAGCTACAAAAGCACGTAGCGGAGAGACAGGCTAAAACGGCAGAAGAAATAATTAGGAGAGAAGGAATATGCAAAAATATATCAATTGAACTAGAATGGTATCCTCGAGAAAAAGACCCGCACTTAGGTCCTGGATCTGGAATAGTTCTTTGGGCGGAAACATCTGAGAAAGCTGTACTCGAGTACGATAGTTTGGGAGCTAGGGGGAAACCAGCCGAGAAAGTTGGTGAGGAGGCTGCCGTTGGTTTAGTACGACAGATCAGGAATGGTGGAGCCGTTGATGTGCATCATACGGATCAGTTTATTCCTTTCATGGCTCTAGCAAGAGGGAGGTCAGAGATATTCTCCTCGGAGATATCTCTGCATACGTTAACGGCTATAATGGTTGCTGAGCAGATAATTGGAGCGGAATTTCACGTGAGTGGTGAGAAGGGAGAACCAGGAATTGTTTCTTGCAGTGGTGTCGGTTTGGAACCTATTTATTAAGATTATTCAAACATTTCTTTTAATGTTTGTTTAGCTTTCTCTTTGGTTAATTCATCATGTTTCTCTGAAGTAAATTCGGTTCTTTGTTTAATCGCACTGATATTGGAATTTATCTCCTTACTAATCGACTTTATCTCTAATATGCTTCTCGATACATTATCCATCTTGCTATCAAGTTTATTAAGAGATAAATCAATTTTAGTTAAAGCTTCCTTTAATTCACCAAATAATTCTGATATTTTCATTAAGTTCTCGTTCATTAAGCTCAATAGATCATTCCAAGTTGAGATAAGGTTCTTGATCGTTTCTATGGTGGGTACTCTGCCTCGAGGTGTCTCTATATAATCAATTTTTATCTCCTTAATATCCTTATCCTGGTTCTTTTTACTCATTCTTCACACCACAGTACCTACAATTTTTCCTCGGCTTTAAATCACTAAACTTAGTTACTGATATATCGTCATCAAGATTAATATTAATGCGAGCATAAACATTTTCCATATTAAGCAGGAGTCTTAAACCTTGATCGACCTGGAGAGAGGCAACTATAGCCATAGTAGTTGGTAATGAGGCATTGCATGGAGCATTAATTTCCTCTTCAATATCTCTCGAATACAGAGCTTCCTCATCGAAATAGCATCCCAAGCAAGGGGTAATATAAGGCTTCACAACAATTACGCGACCCCTCAAACCATTATCGCTAGTGCCTGCGTCAACAAGTAATTTATTAAGTTCTACTGCGTAGTAATTAACTTCTAATCTCGCCTCCAAATTATCAAAGCAGGTGAAAATTATATCGCATTCCTCTACTACACTAGGTAACTTGTCCCAAGCTATCACATCAGCGTGGTAACTAACTATATCAACCTTAAAGTCTTCTCCCAGAGCTCTAGCTAGTGCAGCTAATTTATTAGATAATGCAACTACCTTAGGTTTACCAATGTCTTCGGGTGTATATCCTAACCTATTTAGATTCTCGGGACCTACAACATCTCTATCAACAAGTATTAACTTACCAATACCAACTCGAACCAATGTCTCAGCTACAATAGTACCTAAGCCACCAACGCCGAAAACACAAGCTGTTTTACTATGCAGCTTCACTGGGTCAAAACCGCTATTCGCTATTCTCTCCAGCATTGGCGGAATCTTCACGTTTCTTACCTCGTTTCGACATAAACGCTAATCTTACAAATTGTAGCGGATGAGTTATTCCCTCTATCTTATATCTCCTTCCAGCAACATGAAATAAATGTAATTTGCATGCTTGTGTAGGCTCGCCTAAGCGTGCTTTCTCTATAATATCTCTCAAGACTTTTTCATCGATATCTTTATGATATGATCTCAATACATCACGCAACTGAGCGGTTGATAGGTTTTTGAATGGACAAAAGTACTTAGATATTATTGTCTCGCACTTAGGTGCCTCATAATCTTTTCTGCTACCCACAACTCCATAGATGTGCTTTACGTGGTAACCACCTTTTTTATTGAATTCCTCCCAAGACATCCCGACATTATCAACAGAGAACTTATACCAAAACTCCATTTGTTCCTCCAGAGTCATTCCCAGCCTTTTTAAGAAGAGACCTAATTGTAGTCTCTCGCCGTGTGTAAGATAACCTGTTGATTCAAGTCTCGAGAGTAACATCCGCATGCATAATGGCCATAAATCTGGTCTCTCATAAAGTTTCTTGCCTTTAAACGCGAATTCTCTTCTGGGTGAAATAATGTCTCTTTTCGATCTCCAGTAATCCATTAATTCAATCATTACGTCTTTAAGAACAAGTAACTTTTCAGATCCCTTCCTCTTTTCCTCTATTAGCTTCTTTATATGCTTCTCAAGCTTCTTTTGGAACTTCCACTTAATCTCTTTAATTAAATAATCTGTAAATGTTATTAGCCATCCTCTACGTAATATTCCCCGCTTTCTCTTAACTAACCTTGGAGCCTCCCAGAACCTAACAGCTATTATCCCGTTCTCTGAATTATAAACTGTATTAAATATTGTTGAGAGTTCTTTCTTTTTCTTAAAGTGATCCTTTACTAGGTAGTATATTTCCTGCCATATCTCATCCTTATTCGTGTTGAAAAATGATGTGACCTCGCTCCAACCTAGAATAAAATCACCAAATAAATCACGAATTATGCTCAATTTATCAGATAGTTTTGCGTGCTGAAAACGAATACTTAATAAGTCTCCCTCAGTCTCCACCAGCCATGATTGAAAGAATCTATCCTCAGTTACAGCCGCAGCTATCCTTAATACCAAACCTCCGACAGCTTCAATTTTAGGGTCGGGTTCGGTTAATACTATTTTTTCAGGATCTTTTGTTAATTCCAGTAATAGATCTATCTTTTTCCTCCCTAAGTCAAGCATATCATCTATACTGATCTTACCGCTTATTTTTCTTAGGGTATACCAATCTGGTAACTGTATTTCCTCCAAACTCATGCTTAATCCCCTCTCTCCCTTAATAACGCATCAATAAGTAATTCATCTATTAATTCTGGTGGCGGCAATATAGCTTTCCCGACCTCCGTAAAATAGATCTCCCCCTTATCACTATCTAATTTAATAATCCGATCGTTGATTAAGCGGGTTAGAGCCTTATTTAAAAAGACTTTAGCCTTATCTTCGTCATTAAGGATGGAGGCTAAATCGCTTAAAATACTGGAAACACTTATTCTTTCGCTACTTGTATGTTTAATAAATAGGATCGCTAAAACGCTTAAGGTCACATCATCGTAAGGTCTTAACTCTTCTAGATTTATTCTCGGATCTATCACCGCTATGAATCTATCAATTTTCTTACTTCCATGAACAGTTTGTATCCGCTTAAGGAGGACGCCGACAGAATCCAGTCTCCTCTCTAGTTCTTTAAGCGATTCATCAAGAGAAAGGCCGGTTTTCTTTAGGATTTTTAGGACTGTTGAGACTGGTGCGCCAGTTGTCCTGTATCGTTTCGATAGTATAAGAGCTGCTGCCATTCTAATGTAATCCTCAGATCCTTCTCGAGTCTCACTCATTCCCACTCAGCTTTACAACAAAATCATTATCTTCTTTAACTATTTCAAGCTCATTATTCCTTATAAGTTGTATTAGTGCTATCACTCTATATATCATGGTCTCTTCACTAATCGGCCTGTTTAGCTCTGATATCATCAAACTAATAGGGCATTCCCCTCCAGCTATCTTAATTTCGCTAAGAATTATTTCCCTGATTCTGCGTAATCTTTCCCTTTTCTTAATAATATATTGTATTGAATTAGGTAGAGTTCTACCATTAATAACTCTACTTTTCCCCTTAACCTCCCTTTGATGAACTAGAGAAATCAGAGCTTTTCGAACTCCCTCTATCGAGATGCCACGTATATTTATTTGCTGAGATACTGGGAAATAACCTTTCGAAGCATAATCTAGAATCAATTTAGTTCCAAATATAGGTTTCTTTTTGGATAACAAGGCCTTGTTAATTAATGCTTCTAGATAAGCGTATCTAGCTCGTATATATAGCTGTAGATTAGTGAAGAATGATTGACCTAAATCACTGTTAGACACTAGTAGTTTCAAATACTCATTGTTTTGAAATATCTCAGTAATATTGCTTAGAATCACTTTAGGTAATTCATCAGAGTAATTATCAATGTATCTCCTAATCAATTTGCTCGTTTCAGTCACAAGTTTTTTGAGAGTAATTATTGGCCTTTCTTTCTTCACCATAATATCATCCCCCCTTCACAGCTTTACTGCTAACTAGAACTAAATCCGTGCACTTGTCTTTCTCATTGTACTTTAAGTAAAATATCTTGTCCGCGTACATTAGTATCTCGTCTCTATGAGTAGTTGTTATGATTCCCTGCAACTTATTGAGATGGATCTTTATCAAGTTCATTACATCAAGTAAACTCTTGTCATCAAGGAAAACATCAAATTCATCAAACATATATATGGGCGCTGGATTAGTTAGCATTATGGCTAGAATAAGGGCCATGATCGCTGTTGTTTTCTCACCAGAGCTAAACCCACCTTTATCTATTTCCTCAGGTTTATCTCTATGTAAATCAATTGTTATACTGAGCTCTAGCTCATCAATTTTATCCCCCTTTATCTCTACCGAGCCGTTAGCATTCAAGCTTCTTAGAATACGTCTATAATTTTTATCTATCTCTCTTACTTTTTCGTGCAAATATTTTATCATCTCTTCTAATTCCTTAGAATACAAATCCCTAATCTTCTCTATCTCACCATCGATTTCACGCACTTTCTTCCTATACTCATGAATCTTAGCTAGAAGCTCCTCAATCTCACTTATTTTCGATTCAGTCTTAAATACCAACTCTCTCAACGATTCAGCTTGACGCTCTAAATAAGAGAGTTCCTCAGTTATTTCATCCAAACTAAAATTCTCTAGGAGATTCTCTGCAGGTGAGACAATATTTCGCTTTATAATTTCCTCGATATTCGCATCTGCATCTAATTCCCCAGAGCGCCTAAGGATTTCGTAAAAAGCTATGATTTCTTTACGAATCTTACTAGTCTCTGTATCAACCGTCGCTAACTCACGTTCTATTCCCTTAATCCTAGCAGGCATCTCTTCTTTCTCTAATTCTAATCTCTTTACTCGACCTATGTAATCAGAATACTTATCCAAAAGTTCTTCTTTACCCTTCTCTAGTGAAGATATCTCCTGCCTGATTCCCTCAGCCTCCTTATCTATTTCCGCGACTTTATCTGAGAATTCATCAATCTTTTTTTGCAGCGATTCAACTGCTTGAAGAACCTTTCTTCTATCTTCAGGTAACTCCTCCAGTCTCTTCTTGATAGCTTCTACTCGCTTTATGACTTTCTTTAAATCCATTATCTCCTCTTCCAACCTTCGCTTCTCAGCATCCAGAGACCTTATTCTATCTGGAAGATTATCACGCATATGCTTAATGTCTTGTCTTAATCTAGATATCTTACGGTTAATTTCTTCGACACGAGTTAAAATGTTTTCCTCAAACTCCACGAATGCCCTCAAATTAAATCCAATTAGCTTAGTAAAGATATTTTCTGGATCCTCTGCTGGAAACGTCTTAGTTGTATAAATAACACTTTTAGTCAACGGATCTATCTTCCTCTCAATTATCTCACCAGTAATAGTTACAGCCCTACCAATATCTAATTTACTTAAAACCATTGCCGCAACATGTTTATCGACTAGAACAGGGACATCCCAATTCTTGCTCTCTATCAAAGCTAGAGCTGGATCAGACCCATCAATAACATCACATAACCAGAATATAATTAATCCGCTTTCACGACCCAAAACCTCTTTAGCCAGCTCCCTAAGCTTACCTCTTTTCTTTCTGGCTGTATCAATGATTTTTCTAATGATGTCTTCCGATCCTCTATCAGAAATATCAGAGCTTCCCAAGCGACTAAAAGTATAGATATCGTAACTACCGTAGAGATTAGATTCATGAATCAATCTAGTTAATTCATTATAAGCCATCTTACTAAGAGCTATAAATGATGATAATAATCTATGACCTAAGGCATGTTCTATAACACTCCCATATTCCCTTATCTGATTCATAGATAACCTTAACTTGATCTCAAATAACAATGGACCATAAACACCATGTATTCTCTCATCATGTATCCTTACAAAAAGTTCCTCTAGTTTCCCTCTGGGATCTAGAGAATCAAGTATACTTTTTATTTCCTCTCGAGCATCCTCTAGCTCGCGCAATAACCTGTTTTTCCCATCAATTAATTCATCTAATTCCCCCTCTAACTGCCTTATTAAAATAATATCCCTATCGCTACCAATCATCTTATCTATTTCCTGAATACGTTCTCTTTTAGCTTCAATTAGTCTCTTTAACTCATTGATATCATGCGTACCCCAGTTACCCTTTATTTCCTCAAGAACTTCTAGCTCTTTCTCGTATTTCTGTCGAATCTCATTGAGCTTAACTTGATAATTCCTTATCTTTTCTTCGGCTTGCTTTATCTCGTACTCATATCCAACCTTATCTTTAAGAATTAGTTTCTCCAGTTTCTCCCTAAGAAACTCGATCCTCTTATTTATTTCATCTCTCTTCGACTCAACGTCGCTAATCGATTTCTTCGATTCATTTAACTCAGAATCAATAGACAATAGACGGCTCCTAGCCTTGTTAAGTTCTCCTTCTAGACTAATTTTTCTAGAAGCTAGGTGAGCGAGCTTAAAGATATAGTACCTTACTAAGCGATCCCTAGCGAGCCGAGGAGGTAACAAGTCTTTCTCTTTATCTTTCACGATTTTCTCTAAATCATTTAAAGTAGAGAGATAACGCTCTCGCTCCTTTTTCTTAGACCTTATCTCTTCACCCAAGTTCTCGAGCTTGACTTTTAACTCCTTTAAACCTATAGCGCTAAGCAGTAGTTCTAATCTATCATGTGGATTTAATCTAACCCAATCATTGACTTTTTCCTGAGGAAGGAAGAATAAGTTATTTCTAGCACTAATATTTACTCTTGAGAAGCGCCTAACTAAGTCTTGCCTCGTCGTTATCTTTCCATTAAGCTTGAATATTGATTTACCATCACTATAAATTATTCTCTCAACTAATATGTCTACTGAATTAGGTAAACTCTCAACTAACCTAACCCAAGATTTACCCCCTATGTAGATGCCATTCTGAAATCTAGCCCTAATAATAGCTTTTCTCTCACCGTACTTAATAAATTCACGAATCTTAGAAGCTCTATCTCGACCAAATCCCCCAAAAATCAACCTAAGAGTTTCAAGTATAGCTGTCTTACCGCTCCCCTTACGGCCAATCAATACGTTAATTCCCTTGGTAAAGCGTAATTTAGTGTATTTATGAGACATAAAGTTGATTAACTCTAGTTCCTTAAGCAAATTAACAAACCCCTGCAATTCTTAACGAGAATTATAATATACTGTAAACAGAATTATTAAATATCCCTATTAATTTAAAAACCAAAACAATGTGTAGAGAGCTAGAAGTGGTGCCGGGGGCGGGACTCGAACCCGCGACTTCCCGGTTTCTCATCACAGTCTGGCCTATTTCTCGCTTAGTGATTATGAGCCGGGCGCTCTAGCCAGTCTAAGCCACCCCGGCACCATCAATGTGTTTTACTCTTTTTCTTAATTTCTATAATGAAATTATAAAACTTTTGTTACTTAAATCTAAAACCGTGTTAGAGATTTATTTCTTTCCTTTTCCCTAAAAATGCTTCTTTCAACATACTTATAGCTTGATCTAGAGTTAGTTCATATGGTATCTGGAATCCGCCTACTCTTGATCTACCGCCAGCTTTCCATGACATGCGGTTTAGCTCATGGAATAATTGAATTAAGTTTATTTTCTTTTTCTTAGTCGCTATCACTCCGTATCTAGCATATATATCATCGACTCCAATGATTATCCCTATTTTAGCTGTTTTCTCCAGCTCCAGTAGAGCTAGTCTAGCCGCACCTACATCTAACTTGTCTCTTACATTATAAGTGATTAATTGAACCCCATCAATTAGCTCTTTTCTATTCTTTAACTTGTTTTTAGAGATCAATACCACAAGTTCAGCATCTTTTGAAGACGATTTATTATCCACCCAGCGAATAATTCTGTCCCAATCACCCATCTTAACAGCTCTAGCAAAATCCATATAAGGAAAATTATTCATATCAGATACGAAAGATATGAACATCTTGTAAGCCAAGTCATCACGGTCTATCTCACCCATCTCGATGAGATCCAAGGCATCTAAGATTTCTTCCGGAGTATCTAAATCGAAGTAATCAACTATTAGGGATGCTACACTACTATAATTTTCATCACAAATAACATGATTCCCGAAATGAAGCGATTTTAATGGTTCTCGTTTGCAGTCATGATGATCAATAACCAAGCATTTCTCCACGTAAGCATCGAGAGAAAATGGAACCTCAACAATCACGGATTTTACTGCTTCATCAACCCTATTGAGAAAAGAAATCGGTAAGTCAAAAACTCTTAAAAGGAGTCCACTACCAATAACTCCATCCCAATCTCTATGAGCATAAATCTTCTCGTAATCAATTTTCTCGAGAAAAAAGTTATTATGCAAGAGGAAGCCTCCTCTATCTAAAGTACCTAATGTATTCTGCGGGTTTCTTACCTTTAGCCACCTTCACTCCCATAGCACGAAGGAACAGTATAGTATCCTCCCTAGTTAACCTATGCCTAGTAGGTATCTTAGCAGGTCTTAGTCTTCTTCTCTTAACCCTATAACCCATACGCTCCATTGTAACATTCACATCAAAACCGATAGTGCCTAGTTCTGGTTTGTATCTAACTCCAGGTATCTTTATGTGTTCATCTATACCGAAAGAGAAATTACCGTTTGGGTCAATAGAATCCTCCCATACCGTGTACTCATATACAGCTAGAACTCTCTTTAGGAATTGGTAAGCTTCTTCACCTCTGAGAGTAATCTTCCAGCCGATAGCCTGTTTCTTGTGTATGCCGAACGGCTTAATAGTTTTCTTAGCTCTAAGTAACAGGGGTTTGCGTCCAGTTAACTCCTCCAATATTACTCTTGCCTTCTCAAGAGGGTCACCCGATTGACCAACAGAACAGTTAATTACTACTGAGTGAATCCTTGGTACTAATGTCGGATTAGGGTATTTATCGGGGTGCTCCTTAAGCAATTTCTCAACAACATCTCTCATTGTCTCTTCTAACTTAACAGTAACTTGAGCTTCTCTTCTACGTCTCGAAGACATTTCTCACACCACCTTAAATAGCTCTCTTAATCACTCTCTCATATTCCTCTTCGGTAGGTAACGTTATCTCTGGCCTATCATCACCAATCAATAATACGTATTCTAAAGCAGTTATGAATTCTTCCTCATTAGGGGTCACAATTGTTACAGTACTTGCCCTAGGACCATACATCTTGTGTATCTCTTTTATCCTTCCATGAATACCCATATGTCGCCCAGCAACTATAATAGCGTACTTATTTTCGGTTAGTGTAAAGTGCTTCAATGCTTCCTGCTTAGGTATAGAAATCATTAAGCTATCTCCTACTTTATATGTCTGTAGAATTCTTTTCCTCTCTTCATCATTATTTACTTTAAATAATATGTTTCTTCCACCCTCTAAATTCAATTGAATATTACCGTTCTTCACGTATCTCTTACCAATTATTCTAGCTATCTTGAACTTAGCTTCGTCAGGAGTGATTCTATGGAGGACTAAGCGTCTCTTATAAGGAAGAATCCTATAGAATTCTTCAGTTAAAGTTAATTCGAGAACATCCATTAAACCGACTGGGAACTTGTAATCTTTTACAACTTTACCATCAACCTTAACGTATCCAGCATGCACAATCTTCCTTACTTCTCTTAAAGTATGAGCATAACCAAGTATGTCTCTAATGATTATTCCTAAAGGAATCGATCTAGCAGCTGGATGAGGCCCAGGAATAGGCTTAATAACAAACCTTCTCTTAATCTTCCTCGGAATAGGGAATAGTTTGGGTGCAGCGACACGCTTTAATTGTCTCCTAGCTCCATGCTTCGTCATTCTTCTTCACCTTCTTCCTCTGTTTCCTCTATCTCGGCTTCCTCTACCTCTTCTTCAGCCTCTTCCTCGATTTCTTCCTCAGCCTCCTCGACTCCCTCCTCCTCAATCTCCTCCTCTTCCTCTTCTATAAACTCTTCGATCTTAGCTTTTCTCTCTAGTGCTTTCTTTCTCTTAGGGTCAGATAAATCTAATTCCATTATAGCAACATTCCAAGGTCTTAGAGGGACATGAACCGTACTACCATCCACTCTCTTACGGGTCACATTCTCAACATAAATCCTCATTCGTTTTATGTCAACTTCAGTAACCTTCCCGATAGTCTCTTTAAATATTCCCTTCCTAACAAGAACCTTATCTCCAACTCTAATCCTGAATCTCCTAACACCATATTTCTCTCTAGCCTCTGGAGCTAGAGGAGCAACCATCATCTTAGCCTTAACATGAAGTGGAGCAGCATAAATCATCCTTTTCCTAACCTTCCTAGGTTGACTGGAAATCTTCGGATTAAGCTTCATATCAAAACACCATTCACACAATTATCCTAGCTATCTTACCCACAGAGGGCCATCTCCTAGCAGCCTCTCTAGCTATTGGCCCATGAACCTCACTTCCCAAAGGCTCACCCTCAGGATTAATTAGTACAGCAGCATTATCCTCGAATTGTATCCATGAACCGTCCTTGCGTCTATAGGGCATTCTCTGCCTCACTATTACTGCTCTCACAATCTTCTTACGCATCTTAGGAGTACCCTGCTTAACAACGCATATCACAACGTCTCCTAGAGATGCATGAGGTATTCTTCGCTGTCTACCCTTGTAACCAGCTACAGCTATTACCTCAAGTACTTTCGCTCCAGTATTATCAGCACATATAAGCTTGGTTGTAACATTTATCCCTGGTGTTCCTTTCATTTTTGGAAATGCAGCTGCTTTTCTCTTAGGCATTTCATCTCACCTTTTATTCTCCAGCCCTCCTAACTACCTGAACCACGACAAACTTAACCGTTTTAGCTAATGGTCTAGTCTCCATTATTTTAACAATATCACCCTCTCTAGCGTCAAGGCAAGGTGGGTTATGAGCCTTTATCTTAGAGCTTCTTTTCTCATATCTCTTATACTTCTTATCTCTCCACAAGTAATCAATTTTAACAACAACAGTTTTCTGCATCCTGTCCGAAACAACTACACCTTCAAGCATCCTTCCATGAACCCTGATTTTCCCGTGGTACGGGCATTTTGGATCATCACATTTCTTCGGTGGTTCTGGGAATAGTCCAGCCATCTCAATCTAACCTCTTAACATTTTCTTTAATCTCCTAAATCGATTAACTAAAACACTACCATCTAGGATTATTTTAGTTTTAGCATCATAATATAATTCAAAAATACATATTTTTTTCGGAATAAATATTCTCTTACCATTATCAAGCTCTATCTCGAGCATATTACGGGTTTCGAAAGCAATGTATCCCTCCTTACCTATCAGAGATGGATCTTTTGAGTCAATAATCTTAATTCTTTTTCCAAGCAGGTTACCGAAAAGTCTCTTGGGAATAGACATGTTATATTTCCCCATACTCCCGCATTATAGTGAGTATCCTAGCAATATCTCTCTTAATATGCTTGATCTTACCAGTTTCCTTCAGAGCTCCTCTCTCCTTCCTAGTAATCATCCTCATTAGAGCTGTTCTGAGTTTCTCTAACTCTCCCCTCCTTTGTTCTGGGGTCATTTTCCTAATATCCTCTGGTTTCAAAGGCATATCTATTCTACCTCCTCACCAGCTATCTCCATTTTTTCTAGAACTCTCTTATTTTCCTCCTCTATCTGTTGCTTAAATCTCTCTAAATCCCCAGCAACTTCTTCAAGATACTTGACATTAACCTTATCAGGTAACTTAATATCGGGCCTAACTATCCTTACTTGAACACCGATAACCCCGGTTTTAACGAGTACACTAGCTTTACCTACATCCACGTATGTTTCCCCAGGATGCCCTGAATGAATTAGGGTGCCCATAGTGAATCTATATCTCTTTGACCGCCTTTTCTGCAGCTTTCCTCTAATTCTTATCTCTACACCTATTGCTCCATTACTCATAGCTCTTTGCATATAACTATATGCTGCACGTCTAATAGAGGTTCCTCTACCTATAGCTCTAGCTATTTCTTCAGCCATCAATTGAGCATTTAGCTCCCTATTCTCAACTGGATGAACCTCAAGCTTCACATTTATTCCTAACCCCTTATTTAGCTTTTCCATTATCTCTTTAGATTTCCTGCCGCCTCTACCAACGACCATACCAGGGTTCTTAGCATAAACTATAACTTTCTGGTAACCAAGTGAAGTGGGGAGAAGATCCAGAGTATAATAACCAGCTAACGGCGGTAACTCCTTCTTAAGAAATTCATGTATTTGCCATTTAAGTATTAAATGCCTCAAAATTCTTTTATGAAAAGGTCCAGTCGGGACGTTTCCACTACTACTCATTCTTCTTCACCTTCTTCCTCTGTTTCCTCTATCTCGGCTTCCTCTACCTCTTCTTCAGCCTCTTCCTCGATTTCTTCCTCGGCCTCCTCGACTCCCTCTTCCTCAATCTCCTCCTCTCCTTCTTCAATTTCCTCTGTCGGTGTTACTTCCTCTGTTATCTCTTCGGGAACCTCCATGACAACTACTTCTAGGTTTGTTCCTCTCTTCACTTTCCATCCTCTCAGTATTCCCGGACCTCTCCGATCAGGCCTCCTTCTTAGTATCCTGCTCTTATGAGCCGCAACTAATAGTATCTTTAGCCGCTTGTCATCTAATCCCTTATTCCTAGCATTGTTTAGAGCATTCTCTAATACGCTCAATATGTATTTGGCTGCCTTATATGGAAATCGTCCAGCTGGCCACTTCCAGTAATAACTATTCTTTCTATGAGCAACATTACCCTTGAATCTCTTAAACGGAACATAATCTTTCTGCTCCATGACAGCTTTTAAATAATCTATTGCTTCATGGAGATACATACCCTTCTCCATAATAGCATTACAGATCTCTCTAGCATGCTTCCACTTTATTGGTAGCTCGTATCCCTTAGCCAGAGCTATTCTCGTGAGATCAGGTAGCTCATGGATTGGAAATGAGTATCCTGAACGCCCTTTACCCATAATTTTCACCGGAATGGCTAAACATATTATGTCTTTCCAAAGTTGAATAATATATTTAATTGTTATTTATATCGAATTCAACTATCTTAACCTGCTTAAGACTCCTTCAAGCTGGAAATCAAAATCTGTTTTAAAATTATTTAAAATATTACTAGGTATAAATCTAGCTAATGTGTCTATCCCGACATGCGTAAGAGCATTGTAGGTCTTTCTAATCAAGTACATAGCCTGAAAATTAGAACCAAAGAATTTCTTCCATGCTACTTGATAAGTTTTGAGAGGGGTACCCTTATTCAAGTAACTCTCAATAATCTTGGACAGAACTATAGCGCTTAAGCTACCAAATATCACGCCACCCCCTGTAGTTGGCTTGACTTGACCAGCTGCATCGCCTACAGCTACTATTTTACCCCAAACAAATCTCTTTAAGGGACCATTACTAACAACAAGCCCTCCAAATCTGCGTATCTCCCTTATATCCTTAAGGAATTTTCTAGCGAGAGAACTAGCTATATTTCTTAGTAAACCTGAATAACTCATGGAAGCCGAACCCACCCTCCATATCTCGCAACTCTCATCCAATGGAACTATCCAAGAGAAGAAGTCAGGGACGTTGAAATAAAGGAGTACTGTAGATGAGTTAAGTAATCCACTTCTATCTCTAGCTCTAACATCCATCTGGAAAGCTGGTAACAAACCTCTGAGATCAACTCCAGGCAGATACCTGATTAATTTTCGTCCAGCCCCCTCCGCATCAACAATAACACTAAATCTTTTTCTAAATTTTCCACTATTTCTCTTAATAGCTATTAAATCCCCATTAACAGATATCTCTCTAACAATTGTTGAAATGTGCGCTTGGACACCACCATCAATAGCTTTCTCAGCGATTAACCTCTCAGATGCCTCCCTATCTAATACAACAGCAATCGGCTCATCAAGATTAACAGGAAATATCTTCCCTCTATATGTCACGAATAATGCTGAACTAATCCCAGGATTAAGGATTATTCCTTCTTTCCTGAATAGATCATAAAGTCCGATTCTTTGGAGACCAGAAATACTAATTAATCCAGTGCAGTGCGGAGGATAACCAAATTTATCATGCTCCTCAAATAAAGTAACTTGGATTCCTTTCCTAGCGAGGAGCCAGGATGTAAATGAACCGATGAATCCACCGCCAACTACTGCTACTTCATGCAATTGAATCACTTTAAAATATAGTTAATTCTAGTAATTAATAATTAGGAGTGCTTAGGTCATATAGCTTGTCATAGTTGCTGAGTTTGATGAGCGAGCCCAATGAATTACTTCTAAAGGACATAATTAAGTTTTGTCAAATAGATCTCAGTGATGTTGATCCAGAAAAAGGAATAGAGATAATCAATAAACTTAATTCATTTCTATCCAAAATCGAAATTGAGTTAACTAAGGGTTATAAAGTTACATTAAAGCAACTAAAGAACTGTTTAAGGCTTTTTAGTCCGGATCTACGCGGCATAGACTGTATTGTCTTTATGCATAATCTCAGGTCAGAGAAATGCATCAAAGCCTTCAAGATGCAGAAGCCGTGTGATGTTATAGAGACTTTTGGGGAGTTATTCTTAAACATTAGTGACTTAAAGAAAGAAGGAAACATACAGGAGATAATAATTGGTATTAAACAGAAATTGTGGGCTCAAGCAGATAAGTTAGAGGAAGAGATAGCTTACTTAGAGAAACTAGGAGGTATTGGTGGGGAAATGGGTATGCTGGTTAGTGGCGCTATAGAGGAGTTAACTATGGAGCTCGATGAGATAGATGAAAGAATTATGGAGCTTGATGCCCTAGAGGAGTTGTTTAAGAGTAAGCTGAAGATAACTGACAAATACATAATAGTCGAGAAAGAGGGGTTGAAGGGATTGGTTTTCATGGATAAATACTTATTGCTCATAATAAACATTAAGAAATTGGAGGAAATCATAATGAATCAGATCTGTGAGAAAAATTTAACTGGTATGCATAATGAATTAAAGGATTTATTCGGAGCACAGATCGAATAATTCTTCTGCACTAACAACAAGATAGCCTAAACCCAAACTATCCAAAACACTAATCATCTTATCGAAACTGTTAATAGTAAATAGATGGGAGAAACAATCGCAATCCATGGATCCAAATTTATGTATAGGGGCTTTAAAACCATTTTCAGCAAGCTTTTTAGAGATAAGGCACTCCAACTTGCTATTTGATGGAATAACAATAGCTGATATTAAGCGGAATTCTTCGCGAAGAGTTAAGTAATCGATGTGCCACCAAACTTTCTTTCTACGCCTAATATGCCTACATAATCTAGAGCGAATCCCACCAGGTCCTAGCGCTGACCCAACATACACATATTTACCTGCTGGTACATCTTTTCTGCCTAGGGAACCTATCTCCACGCTCTTTAAATCTTTTTCTATGGAGAAAACAAGTATGTATGATCCTTTCACTCTTAGCTCGATACTGTGCACGGCTAAATCAACCAAAGAACTTATTTTCGAGAATACATCCAATTATTTTTAGTAATATAATGATATAGATGAGTGCAAAAAGGAATGAAAATAATTACGGTTGCCTCAGAGAGCTTAGGGACACGAAGCATGGCAACTTACGTAGAAACAAAAGATACGAGGATTTTCATCGATCCAGGCGTGGATCTTGCGAAGAAGAGGTATGGGTTACCGCCACACCCTATAGAGGAGAGTAGGAAAGAGCAACATTGGAAGGAGATACTTAGGAGAGTGAATAAATCTGAAGTCATTGTAATTACTCACTATCACTATGATCACTTTAACCTATTCAGGGACTTAGAGGCTTATACCGATAAGATATTGTTAATAAAAAATCCCTATGAAAACATTAATAGAAGCCAGAGAAATAGGGCTAAGGAATTCTTAAGCAAAGTTAAGGAATATGCCAGCGAGATTATTCACGCGGATAATAGAGAGTTCTTTGTGGGTGAAACAAGAATACTTTTCTCAAAACCAGTTTTCCATGGAAACAATAGCAAACTAGGGTATGTCATAGAGGTATTGATTGATGACGGGGAAGAGAGATTCGTGTTTACAAGCGATGTGCAGGGACCGATTAACGATAATCAATTAAGTTTCATCATAGAGAATGAGCCAAACATAGTTTATCTAGACGGGCCGATAACATATATCTATCATAACGAAAGTGAAGCTAGAGGATATCTAGAGAAAGTGTTCGGTAACATAAGGAGAATACTTCAGCTAGAATCTCTGGAGCTATTAATAATAGATCACCACTTACTAAGAGACTTAAACTGGAGCAAGATAATATCTAGGTACCTGAAACAGGAGCATAAAGGGAAGATATTGACTGTCGCAGAGTTCACTGGGAAACCAATAGATCTGCTTGAGGCTAAAAGAGCTGAGTTATGGGCGAATAAAAAATAGCTTAATACGAATTTTTTAAAAAGCACATAACATAAAATCTTAACGAACACTATGTTCTATAATTTTTAATCCGGTGACCCTATGAAACATATTTGGGTTGACGCTACCCGATGCTCAGGATGTAAGATCTGTGAACAAGTCTGCGCAAAAACACATTATAACGTCCAGAATCCATCAAAAACCGCGCTGAAAATAAATACCGTGTTCACAAGCGAGAAAATATGGCATACACACACAGTATGCCAGCAGTGCGGTCCAGACGCGCCATGCATTAAATCATGTCCAACTGGAGCGCTCTACTGGAAGAAAGATGCGAAGATACCTCATCTAGCAATAGATCTAAACAAGTGTGAAAGCCATTTTGTCTGCGTCTCTGTATGTCCTTATAACGCTATTTACCGCCACCCAGCGCTATCTAACCCAGTGTTCTGTGATCTCTGTGACGGTGACCCTCAATGCATGAGATGGTGTCCGATGGGGGCTATTAGATTGGTTGAGTAGGAGGTGACGATGTATGAGTGAGGTAAAAGGTGGTTGGGTTGGTAAGATTTTGAGGGTTGATTTATCCGATGAGAAGATTAGAGAGCAAGAGTTAAGTAAGGAGCTAGCTTACGAGTGGATAGGGGGTAGAGGATGGGCTATAAAGATTCTATGGGATGAATTAGAACCTGGAACAGATCCGTTAGGACCAGAAAACAAATTAATCATAGCTACCGGGCCACTAACTGGAACTATTGTGCCCAATAGCGGTAAAGTCGTTGTCGCGGCTAAATCACCATTAACGGGAGGATATGGTGACGGTAACATTGGTTCTCACCTAGGTCACATGTTGAAGATGAGTGGTTATGATGCCGTTATTGTCGAGGGTAGAGCTAAGAAACCAGTTTATCTATGGATTACGCCAAATGGAGTAGAGATAAAGGATGCTTCTCACTTATGGGGATTATCTACATTCGAGACAGAAATCGCTTTAAGGAGGGATCATGGAAACGATATAGGTTCTGTAGTTATCGGTCCAGCTGGAGAGAATCTAGTAAAGTTCTCAGTGGTGATAACTGAGTATGGTAGGGCGGGAGGTAGACCGGGAATCGGAGCGGTATTCGGAGCGAAGAAACTGAAAGCGGTTGTTGCTCATGGCTGGGAAGACGTCCCCATAGTTGATATAGATAAGGCATTCTCACTATCGTATGAAGCTAGAAGATTCCTAATGAGTAACTCGATGTATCGAAAGTGGATTGAGCAGGGTACAATGATGACCATTGAGTGGAGTCAGGAAGCTAGTGTTCTACCAACATATAACTTCACGGAAGGAGTGTTTGATAATTTCATGAATATCGGCGGTGAAACAATGGCTAAGGAGTACAAGATGCTCAGAAAGGGATGCTTCTCATGTATGATGCCTTGTGGAAACCTATCAATAGCCAGATTCGGTAAATTCAAGAATACTTGGGCTGAGCTTGATTACGAGAATGTCGGTATGCTTGGCTCTGACATCGGAGTAGGCTCAATGGACGAAGTAATTAAGTTGAACAGAATTGCTGACGAGTTAGGTGCAGACACGATATCTCTAGGCAGTGTCATCGCTTTCGCCATAGAGCTTTATCAGAGAGGAATAATATCGAAGAAGCAAACAGATGGACTAGAGTTGAGATGGGGGGACGTTGACACAGTCTTAGCTCTGATCGATAAAATCGTTAAGAGGGAGGGATTCGGTAAAATACTTGCGGAGGGGGTTAAGAAGGCTGCTGAAAGAATTGGTGGAGAGGTGCCAAAATACGCTATTCATGTCAAGGGATTAGAGGTTTCAGCTTATGATTGCCACGCCGCACCAGCTATGGCGTTGTCGTACGGTACTTCACCAATCGGTGCTCATCACAAGGATGCCTGGGTCATCTCTTGGGAGGTTAAGTATGGTAGAGAGAAAGTAGATATGACGAAGGTTGAGAAGGTAATCGAGTTCCAGAGGATCAGAGGAGGATTATTTGAGTTCCTAACTGTATGTAGATTACCGTGGATAGAGCTAGGTCTGGATCTAGAGTACTATGTCAAATTATTCAACGCTATAACGGGCTTGGAGCAATCCTTAGACAACTTCTTCTTCATAGCTGACAAGATATACACCTTAATCAGATCATTCTGGGTAAGAGAGTTTGGAGGTTGGTCGAGAGAATATGATTATCCACCAAGAAAATGGTTCGAGATACCATTATCAAAAGGACCGCTGGCTGGAATGAAGCTAAGTAAGGAGATTTATGATAGGTTACTAGACCTATACTATGAGGCTAGAGGATGGGATAAATCAGGTATCCCAAGAAAAAGCACCTTAGAGAAATTCGGTTTACTCGACGTCGCAGAAAAATTAGAGAAAGTTGGAGTCAAACTACAAGACTAAAATTTTTCCTTTATTTTTTTATTTACTTTGTAATTCTTCTAAAACTCTCTTTACTTCCTCTACATGGCCTTTCACTCTCACTTTCCTCCAGATGTATGCAATCTTACCTTCTGGATCAATGGGAAAAGTACTTCTAACAACACCATAATACTCTCTACCATACATCTTCTTTAACTGCCAGACTCCATAAAGCTCAAGAACCTTATGATCTGTATCGCTTAGAAGTGTGACCTTTAATCCATGCTTCTTAATAAATCTTTGATGGCTCTCAATAGAATCTGGACTAATACCGATAACAACAGCATCAAGCTTCTTGAAATCATCAAGCATACGGGTAAAATCTAAAGCCTTCATCGTGCAGCCCTTAGTATTGTCTTTCGGATAGAAATAAAGCATAACCCACCTACCTTTAAAGTCCCTTAAACAAATCTCATTACCATTCTGATCAGGCAAACAGAAATCTGGAGCCCTATCACCAACTTTTAACCCACTCACAAAAATCACCATTAAAATCCTTAGTTAATCCAATTTATTTTAGCCGTTAGATTTTTAAAGCCAGTATTCGTCATGTAATACATGACCCGCAGAATTAATATTGTCTTGCACATGCCTAAGGAGGAGATAGAGCGCCTATACAGGAGGGCGAAGGACCCTCGCATTAAAGAAAAAAGCTTATAAAATCTTATCTTCATTAAAAAGTCTGAATCGTAGGCATCATAAGTTTTAGCTATTAATGTGGGTTTCACTCTCTTTTTTCTTCTTCTAGTTTTTTCTTGGCCCATTCTCGGATACTTTTAGCTCTATCACCTAATGCAATTTCAAGGAACTTTTTATTCTTAGTTATATCATATAGAGCCCTTAATGCTGTGCCACGTACTAGATATTTTCGGTGATTCATGTACTTCTGTATTATCTGTATTGCTTTAGATCTGCCTAAAATATTCAATTCATGCTTAATTGTGTTAATTAGTGTTGTTAAGTTTTCTTCCATACGGTGCGATGATTGCATTGTTTTTTCTAAAGCGTTAATAAATTTCTCTAGGTTTTCTTTACCCTTTATATTTCTTAAAGAAAAAATTATAGCTTGCTGGATCAGTTGTTTTGGTGGACCAAAAAATTTAATTGATGTACTATGGATTATTAATGCGCATCTAGAAATTATTTCATCAAGATTGATGTGGCTGGGCGGCGTTACGCCAAACATACTCTCCGGAATCACCCTAAATAAGAAATCAAAATAATCTCGATTTGATATAATTTTCATCTTATGATTCATCAATTTCATTAATTGTTTAGTAAAAGTGTCCGTTGATGTTTTCTTGCCTAAGATCTCTATTATAATTTTCTCTCTTCTCTTATCACCAGAGTATAGCTTGTAGAGATAATTAATAGGATCTGCAGCAATATCTATACTGCGAGCTGGGGCTATTAATATTAAAAAGGTTAAGCTAAATGTAATCTTAGTCCATAAATCAATATCCTCATCATCTAAAATTGTTCTAAAAACACTAGCTAATGGCTTTTGAGAAGAATTAGCTATATTTGTGATAGCTAATGCTGCCTCGGGACCAGATAGATTTCTAGCAATGTACCTGATTACCTCCTGAATATCACTAGTATTCAAGAAATAATCTTTCCACCCAAGAATTCCTCTACTAAGATAATAAACAATTATTAATTCTTCATTCCTAAGAATACCCATTCTCACTTTTAAAGTAAGTAATTTGATGAAAGGGAAAGAATCAAGATCCGTCTCCTCGATATAATCCTTTAAAGCCTCAGCAATCACTACCTTATCTTCGTCTAATATTTCTGAGTCTAGCACTGCGTTAGCGAAATAATCCAGTCCATTACCTAATAATAATCGCTCGTAAACACCCTTGGTGCCTTCTTCATAAAGGCGATTCCAAGCCTTTGACTCCCAATAAATGTGGCTTAGAAATTCGTAAACTGACTTAACAGCCAGCCTAATCAAGATATTTAGATATCTTTTAATTATGTTATCTGGTATACCTAGCTTAATGAAACATGAGATATATCCGTTGACGTTGTCATAAAAATCTTCAAACTTTTTCTCAGGTTTGATAATTTCCTTGGAAATAGATGAGAGAAAATCCCGTGCCTTTTCTCTAAGAGTTTTTAAATGCGTGTAAGGAATGTTCTTCAGAAAACTATTTAAGCTAGGAACACCAGAATCAACCAGAGCTACTATCATTGACATAGCAACATCTTTAAATTCTGGGTATTGGTTTAAATAGTCTAACACATCTGCGAAATTAGTGGTTAGATTCAGCTTCTCTTTGTAATCATAAATAAATCTGAAGGATTTTAGCAAATAATAATCTATTTCTTGATCTAAAGCATAATCCTCCGCTAGATCTAAGACAGCTTTAAACAAGAGGAAAACAGGATTTTTGCATGTAGCAAGTTTTTCAGTCATTTTTTTATCATGTAGTTTAGATGTCAAAAAACGTATGGCTAGATCTAAATCACAACTACTCATACGCAATCACATAGTAAAAAACCTAGACTCTAAATGTGTAATGTTTGGTGGCTTATTTAAGCCTTATCAAGGATGCACGTAGCCCTATGTCTGAAATAAGATGGCCAAGCGCCCTAGCACGTCTTAAATCAGGGCGGTTTAGAGACACCACAGACATGCCTAAACCATCTCTTGAACTTCTCAAGAATCTCAGAGATAGACCGCCTCCTCCTAGATAGCGTAGCGTAAATCAAGGCTAGAAGGTAGACTATGAGGAATAATAGGACTGATGA
>JAHQWF010000021.1 GCA_029856055.1 Candidatus Njordarchaeota archaeon
CTAGGGCTAACGAAGTTTTGTTTAAGGCTCTCGCATGGAATATCTTGCTACTAGTCTTTGCGTTGGTTCCTAAACTGGCATAGAATACTTAAAAAGAATAAAAATCAAATTTTTGACAAACCATAAAGTTATATTTATAGCATTAAATTACTAGGAGCCATGATTTGAAGGTGTCTCTTATTCAGAATCCAAAGACTTGGCTAAATGCTTGCAGAGTATGCGGCCAAGTCAAAGTCGTTTCAAATGCAATAGGTGTGTGTAAGGATTGCATTATTAATCGATTTGAAGAAGCTAAAATCATAATTGATGAATCGCATAAAAAAGTCAGAGCTAAGTTCGCACTGCCATCAAGACCGCCGAGAAATGAGGGCGGTTTAAAATGCAATATATGTTCAAATAATTGTGTTATGGGGGAAGGCGAAGTAGGATTCTGTGGATTAAGATATAACAAAAATGGTAAATTAGTTTCTTTATCAACTCTTGAATATGCTCCTTTATACGCCTATCTCGATCCCCATATAACTAATTGTTGTGCAGCATGGTTCTGTCCAGCAGCGACGGGTAGGGGTTATCCGAAATACGCTGTTTCTCCGCATGGTGAGAGAGGCTATTACAACTTAGCTATTTTCTTTTATGGATGTAATTTCTCATGTCTGTTCTGTCAAAATTGGGATCATAAGAATATAAAAAAGGGTAAAATTGTTAAATCTCGGGATTTAGCATATAATATTTTGAATAACGACAAGGTAACATGTATATGCTATTTTGGAGGATCTCCTGAGCCGCACCTCCCATTCACTATGAGGTTAAATGATATCATATTACGCAATAAAGATGAACGAAGAATTATCAGAATATGTTATGAGTGGAACGGTGCGGGTAACCAAAATTTAGTGAGAAGAATTGGAGAACAAGTATTGGTTTCAGGGGGTATTATAAAATTTGATCTTAAAGCTTTTTCATCAGAGCTCAATTATGCTCTGACCGGCGTAAGCAATGAGATTGTGTATGATAATTTCAAGATGCTCTATGATGAGTTCTGGGAAGATAGAAAAGAAATCCCAATAATTACTGCTACCACATTACTAGTGCCAGGTTATGTAGATGCAGATGAGGTTGAAAAGATATCTAGGTTCATTGCTAGCATAGATCCAGATATACCCTATTCACTTCTTGTATTTCATCCAGATTTTGAATTACATGATCTGCCAATAACACCTTTTAAGGAGGCATTAAGGGCTTATGAGCGAGCTAAGAAATATCTTAAAAAAGTATATTTAGGAAATAGGTTCCTTCTATCTATGGCACCTAATGAAATATAGGTAGAAAAATATTTCAGATCCCCAAACGATCATCATCTAATTCAGATGTAGCCAAAATCATCATTAATCATAATTTTGCAAACAATTTGCAATAAACAATTTAACACAGTTACTTCATAAAAAATTAATGAAACCTATGTTAAATTGTGGTTGCTATGGATATAGATCAGATCAAGAAAGGGATTAGAGAGTATGTTTGGAGGGAAATGGAGAGATTAAATATAGCTAGATTTCCAAGGCCAGTGTATGGTCGAATCCCGAATTTTGTTGGAGCAAAACAAGCAGCAGAAAAACTTAGAGGTTTAAGGGAGTGGGAATTTGCAGACATAATTTTTGTTAATCCAGACGCCCCTCAATCGGCTGTGAGAGCTTTCGGATTGCTTGATGGAAAAAAGGTAGTTATGGCATCCCCGCGAATAAAAAGAGGGTTCATACTACTTAATCCAAATAAAATACTATTAAACAATTACTGGAAGTTAGTTACTATCAGAAATGCTCTAAGATGGGGAGAAGTTATTCATCCATCAAAAATTAATGTAGATATTAAGGTGATCGGTTCTGTGGCTGTAGACAAGGAGGGAGGTAGAGTAGGTAAGGGGCATGGTTATTCTGACTTAGAATTCGCTATTTTGATGGAATATGACGCAATTGATGAAACAACACCCATAATAACTACTGTACACGATATCCAAATAGTCCAGAATATTCCTATGGCTGATAATGATTTGCCTGTTGATATAATAGTGACACCTAAAACTGTGATTAGGACTTATACTAAGTACAAAAAGCCAAGCGGGATAATCTGGGATAAGCTTACTAAAGAAGAAATCGAAAAAATACCTTTACTTAAGGAACTTTTAAACAAAAAAAGTTAATTATTTTTTGGATTATTTTGGTTTGTGTAGAAAGAACTTGATGGGGCAAATAAAATGAGAAATAAGAGAATTGTGGTAGCTCTAACCGGGGCATCTGGTGCCATTTATGGCATAAGGCTTCTGGAAGTATTATCCAATGTTGACGATAATATTGAGGTCATAGTGATAATAAGTGGGGCTGCGGAGGAAATCATAAGAATAGAAACTGATTATGATCCTAGTTATGTTAAAAGCCTTGCTAATCGTGTCTTTAGTCCAAAAGATTTTACAGCACCAGTGGCTAGTGGTAGTTATTATTTTGATGCTGCTGTTATAATACCGTGTTCAATGAAAACACTAGGGGCAATAGCTAATGGATACGCAAATAACTTGATAGTTCGGGTCGCCGAAGTGGCAATGAAAGAAAAAAGAAAACTAATTTTAGTTCCAAGAGAAACTCCCTTATCCCCAATATACTTGGAAAATATGCTTAAATTATCAAGATTAGGAGTAGTAATTCTTCCCGCATGTCCAGGGTTCTATCACAGACCTAAAAAGATTTCTGATTTAATTGATTATATTGTCGGCAAAGTTCTAGATCATCTTGGAATAGAAAATGAATTATTTAAGAGATGGAGCGGAGAAATATTGCCATAAAAGTTAATCAGAGGTTCAATAATGAGGTTCTATGGAAAGATCATAAATGGCTGGGAGGGGGTTTTGCGGGGCAGTGCATTAGTAAGTAAAAAGAGGATTTCTTTTCTAGGTGATGTTGATCCTAAAACAGGCCGTATCCGTGCTAATGATAGCGATATCACTGGAGAGGAAATAGGGGGAAAGGTATTAATTTTTAAAGGTGGAAGAGGCAGTACTGTTGGTGCCATGGTTATTTATGCTCTCAAAAAGAATAATAAAGCTCCGTTAGCAATTATAACGGTTGAGACAGACCCTGTTGTCGTTTCTGGCGCTATTTTCTCCAATATTCCAGCTATTTCGGAAGTTTCTGAGAATATTTTAAGTAAAATCAAATCAAATCAAGAAGTTCGTATTTATCCTAGAAAGAAGCTAGCGGTAATTGAGGTGATATGATGTTGGATATAACTAGGGAAGAGGAAAGAATGTTAAGTGGAGATTATGGAGAGTGGACTGCGAGAGCTATGAGGTTAATTATAAAGTTAGGGGAGTTGAATGCTGCGGATAGATTAGTTGAAATCTCAAGAGTTCACTTGTCTGGTGTATCTTACAAGACTGTTGGTGATGCAGCCATAGAACTTCTCCGAGATATGGTAAGTGATGGAGTGAAATTAAAAGCTTACACAACACTTAATCCAGCGGGCATGGATTTCTCTAGGTGGAAAATAATGCGTGTGCCAGAAGAATTCGCAATGAAACAGAAAGAGATAGTAGACTTATATCAAGCCTTAGGTGCTAAGCCAACGTTAACATGCGCCCCATATCTGTATGAAAATAAACCAGATAGAGGTGAAATAGTTGCATTTGCTGAGTCATCAGCTGTTATTTACGCAAATAGCATAATTGGAGCGAGAACAAATAGACATGGAAGCATAGATGCGCTTGCTGCAGCTATCGCGGGAAGAGTACCCCTAATGGGATTACTACTAAAGGAGAATAGATTTGGAAATATAGTTATTGACGTTAACAATGAGAAATTTGAGCAAAGTGATTATGGATTGCTTGGCTTATTCTTAGGAGATAAATTAGCTCCGACAGACATACCTGTCTTTATCTTTAAACATACTCCAACTATTTGGGATTTACGTAGCCTAGGCGCAGCTCTAGCAGCGTCGGGTGCAATAGCAATGTTTCACACGGTGGGAATTACGCCCGAGGCAAAAACTATGAATGAGGCTTTGGGAGGGGGTTGTCCAAAGGAAAAGATAATTGTGGATATGAGAGATGTTAGAAGCGTTATAGACAAATATTTTAGTTCAATTGAAGAACCAGATGCCGTTTTTATCGGTTGTCCTCATGCCAGTTTAGATGAGATAAGGAAAATAGGTAAATTATTGCATGGTAAAAGGATAAAAAATAATATAGATTTCTGGGTGTTCACGTCAAGAACTGTCTTCAATCTAATACGCTCTGATCCTATCTATGATATCATTAAAAGAGCAGGTATTAAGATCTTTACTGATACATGCATGGTTGTAACACCAATAGAAGAGATGGGGATTAGGTATGTATGGACAGATGGGTCTAAGGCTGCTTGGTATATTCCTAAGTTCGCAGAGAGAAAAATTAAGGTTGAGGTAAAATCTATTAAAGAGATAGTAAACAAAGTTACAGAGTGAAGAAGATGAGAAAGGGAAGTGAGACTGCTAAGATATATGAGGCATATAAATCCCTGTTTTCACTTCCAAGTAAAGAGAAGATAGCTATAATTAATCTCTTAGAACTTGCCTTGCTATGTATAATTCTCTGGATCATAGATATAGAAAATTTTTACGCTTATCTATTATTAACTATTTATTATCTAATATATATTTTAATAATTAAATTAACAGTGCTTTTTAAAGAGACAACCCTGGATTTAAGGAGGTCTTTGGGTTTAAGTGCTATAACTAATGGGGTCGGTTTTTTATGTTTTCTTTTAGGGCTGACTATTAAACATGTTTCATATGAGGCTTTTAAGTTTCTTTCTCTTCTAAGTGCGGGTTTCATAACTATTATAACTGGTTTGGTTCTTTATACTAACTCAGCTATCTCTTTCCCTCGATCCCTTTTTTCATCATTAACGATCGCTAGCTTAATAGCATTTATACTTAATTATATTTCAGGTTACGTAATTTTTAATGACATTATAACTTTTCTCGCGGGATTGATGATCTATGTTCTTACAATGATCTCGATAATATTCATTCCTACGAGGCTGGCATCAGTTATAGGTAACATAGACGGGATAGAATTGACTAGAGGATTTATTTTCGCATGGGTCATGAAAAGTTATAGAAAGTTAGAAAGAGTTTTGAAAAGGATCTCTATAAAAAGAAGAGTCCCAATGGGGTTTATAAGAGTGAGGAAATTAAACTCGGGTGAAGAACTTTACATCATTATATCAAATATTCATCCTGGCCCCTTCTTGAACGTAGGTAGTGCGAATTTACCATATATGGTAAGCAATTGGTTTAAGAAAAATGCTAATTGCGACGCAATATTGCTTCATGGTACATGTAGTCACTCAGAGAATCTACCTAGTCGGGATGAGGTAGAACGAGTAATCGCTAAATTTAATGAAATCAGATTAAGAATACCACTTGAGGAATATAGGGGCACAATTATACGCAAGAAATTCGGTGATTTGACTTTTCTATGGAATATAATAAACCAGAAAGTTTTTTTAGCAATAACTAAAAGTCCTAAGCCGATGGATGATCTTTATATTGGGGTCGGAATTTTATTCAGAGAATTGTTGCGATCCAGAGGATTGGATGGACTAATTATTGACAATCATAATTCACTTAAAGAGCCCTCTGCTACGCCATTGATAGGGCTCGAAGACAGAGAAACTAGAGATATAATTTCGGAGACACGGAATTTTCTCGCTAATTATGACAAAATAGAATTCAAGACAAAAATTGCGATTGGTTGGGGAAATGTTAAATGTGAGGCTTTAAATATTGATGACGGCCTTGGTCCTGGCGGTGTATGGGCCATCTACCATAATTACGGTAATGAAAATTTTGTTGCTGTAATTATTGATTCTAACAATCTAGGTACCGGGGTTCGCGAAGAGATAATAAGAGAATTATCCAAGCTTGGATACAATGTAGAGGTATTCACAACTGACACGCACGTAGTCAACGCGGTAAAGCCTGGAGCAGGGGGATACAAATTGCTCCAGATAAGTAATTTAGATAAATTAATTCCTTGTATAAAGAATGCTGTTAAGACCGCAAAAACTTCTGCTGAACGTGTAGAGATCGGTGTTCTGGTTGATGAAATTGATGCCCTGATGATTGGGGAGGAAAATGTAAATAAATTACTTTTGGTTTCTATTGTTGGAAATAAGGCCTTTAAGTTTTCGTTAATAGTTACATCAATTATGTCAATTATTGCCTTTATATTGCTATCTATAATATGATCTACTGTCTCCAAAAATCTCTTAAGATAGTTTCATTGTCGGTCATAACGACAACAGGGAATTTGCTTGTTGTATGATATACGCCCCAATTTCCCATATTATCTACAACAATAACACCCGCCCTGATATTTATTTCCTCTTCATATTTATCTAAAACAATCTTTGCAGCTTCCGCAGCATTTAACTCATCCAAGTGCTCAATAACTCTTAAACATAATAAGCTCTTCATTATCTTTTCTCCATGTCCCGTTGCTACACAACCACCTTTTTTCGAAGCATAGATTCCAGCGCCAATTATGGGCGAGTCTCCTATTCGGCCTGGCCATTTAAGAAATATACCGCCCGTAGATACTCCTGCAACTATCTTTCTGCCGTCAAATGCTACAGCTCCTACGGTGTCTGATACTTGTTCACCTATTTTTTTACTAATCTCATGACGTATTTCAGGATATTTTTGAACAAATTTTAGGATGTGTGGAAATATGTCTGTCAAATAGTACCTTATATTGTCGTCCTTAATCGAACCTGTCTCATAGTAATTAAATATCTCCCTAATTGCGGTAATCCATCTATTATAAGAGTATTCTGTGATCAGTTCATTAGGTTTAACTAATAAGCCATATAATTTAGCTAGATATTTCGCGCCATCTCCTGCTAAAAGTACATGATTTGTATTCTCCATAACTATTCTAGCCAGAGTTATAGGGTGCATTACTTCTTTCACTGATGCAGCTGCTCCAATTTTACCTTCGCTTGTCATTAAGCCGGCATCAACTTCAACTTCACCTAATAAATTAAGAGCGGAACCCCTACCAGCATTAAAAACCTCATTTTTTTCCATACTTCTAATAGCGTATTCTACAGCATCTAGAGCTCCTTTATTGACTAGAATACGCATTGCTTCTTCAGCTATATTTAAAAGCATTAATCTCGCTTTTTCGAGTCTTTTTTCACTCCACCTACCGGCTCCGCCATGAAGTATTATTACTCTTGAATTCACTTAATCACCATTGAAAATGTTTTAATTATTGTTTTAGTTAAATATCTTTTAAGATTTAAAATAGGTGTATTGGGTTGAGCAGAATAATAGCTGAATTTACACTTATACCCTTAGGTACATGTAGCACAAGTCTATCACAATATGTTGCCAAAGCTTTAAGGGGCTTGAAAAATAGGGGAATTCAATTCAAGATAACACCCATGTCTACAATTATTGAGGGTGATACTTTAGACGAACTATTTGAGTTCATAAAGATAGCTCGTGAAGAAGTAATCAAAGCTGGCATTAAGAGGCTTGTAATCAGCATTAATATAGATGAGAGATTAGATAAACCCAATAGAAAAGCTGAAGATAAGGTTAGATCAGTTCAAGAAAAATTATAGTTTTTTAGCCAACCAAAATTCTCTTCATGGCTTCAATTAGTAAATCAACTGGGTCTGTCTCAATCTTATTCATCGTATCGGGCAATATCCTTAAAATTTGCCTTATGACTGTTAAATTGACATTAGGATTTGTCTCAATTAGTATAATGCTGTCATTTCCCCTGATGATAGCTCTTTTAATAAATATTTTTGTCCCAAATTCCGTTTCTATGTTTGTTGCGTACTTTGCTACTATAAATAATTCAGCCACAATAGCGGGATTATTCACTAAAAGTTGCGTAAAATGTGTCGGTGTAATTGCTGATCTAAGTATGGGGCCGTATTCTTTTGTCATCTCAGTGTGCGCCATGGAATAAATCCTCAAGTTTCTAATTTTCTCGCATAACGTTATTTCCTTTGGAATAAGACCCTTCACATAAGCTATTATGACTTTTTGTAAGGCGGTAGGCAGATTATTTTTTGCCATTTCTATTAATGTTTCTGGATAACGTTTGGCGAAAATTTCAATCAACTTGTATTTAATCTGGGGGTTTCCTATTATTCCTTCTTGAGCCTGCTCTAGATTTAATCTATTTGTAATATTAAGTGTGCTCATTGTGATTTTTTCTCCAAGATTTATAATTAACCAATTAACTAGTTGGGAAAAGAACTCTTTGTCTCTCCCTATTTTCTCTATGTATTCTGTTATGCTAACAGGATCCATCCTAAAGAACTTTAATATCCTAGGGCGAGGTAATGAAATCTCTGGTCGAAATTCCTGCAATAAGTCTTCAAATGTAATGGTACCGCTTTCTTTTTCAGGTGCTTGTTTTGTTGTAGGGCGCATAAAAGTGAGTAATTCGGGCGCTTTATCTCGAATCTTATATATTAAAACTTTACTAAAACCTATGGATGATCTAGAACTTATCGTTGGTGTACGTCAAGCGAATGTAACGCAAACACTATATGAATATATTCAAGATCCTACAAC
>JAHQWF010000065.1 GCA_029856055.1 Candidatus Njordarchaeota archaeon
GCAAGTATTTAAAAAATTAGCTTGATTCATGTCTTTATTTCTTCTCTTGGAATTGCCACAGTAATTATTGTTATTGCGGATAATATTACTCCAGAGTAAAGTGAGTATGTGTAGCCGAGGGTATCTGCTATTATTCCCGAGATTGGTGCTCCAACGGCTATTCCTGCTACTAGTAGGCCATAGAATAATCCCGTTGCTAATCCTAGTGCATCTGTCTCTACTTTATCTTTGATTAGTCCTGCGCTTGTAGGGTATATCATTCCATGTCCTATACCTAGAGTTGTCATTCCTGCGACCACAAAGATTATGTTGTTTGAGAAGGATATGATTGTTAATGAGAGCATTACGAAGAGCAAGCCTATTATCATTACTTTTTGTTTGCCTATTTCATCGCCAAGTATTCCTGCGGGGGTAATGTATTAGGATTGAGAACAAAACCATCAGTGCAAAGAACATTCCTACGTGACTATCTTTGTATCCTGAGGCTTTAAAAATATAACATAAACTATTATTATACCTAAAACGAAGTTTACAGCGAATATTGATGAGTATGATGGTAATAAATCGATACGGGATATCATTCGTTTAAACACGTTGAATTCATCTAGTAACGAGTATTTCTCTTTACTCTTTTCATAGAATCTCGGTAGTATTAGTGATGATATAGCCATTAGGAACAGAATGTAAGCTACGTATCTAAATAAGTTAATATAACCAAAAATGTGAACACCTATACCCCCAATCATAAAACCGAATAGCATTGCGAAAGCAACTGACATTCCGTATAGAGCCATGCCACGTCCACTTGTCTTTCTAGGTATAAGATCGCCTACATAAGACATTGTAGCTGGACCGCCTAGACCTCCACCTAAGCCATGTAGAATTCTTGCTATTAGTAGTGCTATTGGGCCGCTTGAGATGGAGTAGAGAAAGAGTGAGAGACCATCTAAGATTAGTCCTAGGGTCATGGGGATCTTTCTGCCAACTTTATCAACAACTCTTCCGAAAACTATGTTTGATGGTATGTGGACGATGGAGTAAGCACCCACTATGAAGCCAGCTAGGGTTGTGGATGCTCCTAGGAGAACAGCGTAATTAGCGATTAGGGGGATAACGACTGCGCTATCAAAGTTAACCGAGAGACTTAATATTAGGGCTAAAGCAAGTATAAATTTGTTAGCTCTTGTTCTCCGAGACAATTATCATCACATCATTGATATTTTTTAGGTTATGACTTGATGTATTTTGTAAATATAACGTTGTTATATATTAACTATCGTTAAGAAACACTATTGAATTGTGGTAACTCCATAGAATTTCTTGACTTAACTACAAAAAATATTGCTACAATCTCGAATTAATAGTAATTAGTTGCTTTTGTTAGTAAGGGACTAATTAATGATTATTCATTAAACATTTTTAAAAGAAATGAGAAATATTTAATTAGGATATAGTTGGTGTTCTCTATGCGTGTTTTTATTTCTGTTGATATGGAAGGTATAGGCGGCGTTATTAAGGGTTCTCAAGTTTTTAGTGAAGGTAAAGATTACCATCGTTTCAGGAAATGGATGACCGAGGAGATTAAAGCAGCTATTGAGGGGATTAAGTCTGTTACTGACGCGGAAATAACTGTTGCGGATTCACATGGCTCTATGTCTAATATACTGATAGAAGAGTTGCCTGGAGACGTCGAGGTTATTACTGGTTTCCCTAGACCCGTTTGTATGGTTCACGGTATTTGGGATAATTATGATGCTGCTTTTTTTATCGGTTACCATGCTAAAAAAGGTCAGAGGGGAGGAGTGTTGGCTCATACAGTAGCTGGTACATTCTCAAGTATTATTATTATTAATGGCGCTGAGGTCAGCGAGTTTTATCTTAATGCTCTTGTTGCTGGTCACTATGATGTTCCAGTTGCTTTAATCTCTGGGGATTTAGAGATTTGTAAAGAGGCAAAAAGGATTATTCCGAATATAGAAGTTGTGATAACAAAGAGAGGGATTACTAGATTTTCTGCTAGAACTAGAACACTAGAATCTATTAAAGAGAAAATGAAGACAAAGGCTAAGGCAGCTATCCAAAAAGTGAAGAAAAATATTATTGAACCAATAAAACTTGACACTGAGAAGGTAGAGCTTGTTTTAAGGTTCTTTGATCCAGATGTTCCTGATGTTTTAGAGTATATTAAGGATTTCGAGAGAGTGGATAGTGTAACTGTTAAGTATGTTGGTGAGAACATAGTTGAAGTTTATAAAATGATAGAATTAGCTATGATTCTGAGCGCTGGCATCAATACGATTATTGAGAGGTTCTAGCTTATAACTCATTTTTTCTTCATTATTTTAGAAAAAACATTTTGTTTCATAAATGCCCTTACATCTTGTTTGCTAAGACATTGTTGCTCATGTTGGTACTCCTAATTCCATTAGTAATCCATTAATCTCGACTTCTAATTCATCATCGATTCTTTGTTGCCTACTGACTATTTCGATTTCATCTATATGCAAGACATATGTCTTTCCAAGTTCACTTCCAAGTTTCTTAGCCCAGATATATGATGATGTCTTATCAATGACTATTAGTTTGGTTCCTAGAGGCAATTCATTTGGACTATACCCCGCTAAGTACTTTTCTTTGAAGTAAGTCTTCTTAGTTCTCACAATAATTCTAGTACCTATTTCTTTCTTCAGATAATATAGCGCTGCAATAAGTAATGTTTTCCAGAAATCCTTATTCATCAAAAAGTATTTTTCTACTACCTCTCTCCTTTTTCTTGGTAAGTAGTCAAAATAAAGAGCTATAAGTAGGCTAATTATTACTTGCATTAATGTCCTAGCCTCTCTAAGCATTAACTCTAGAAAATCCATAGTCTTGCGACTAAATACTAGCTTTATTTTCTTGTAGAAAATAATTGTAGTTAATTTGATGGGAGATAATAATTCTAGTGGGCTTAACTCAACTAAATCAATATCCATGCCGCTTCTTAAGTATTTATGATTAATCAATATAATTCTACTAAAGTTTATAAGAGGACTTGTCTTGATTCGATTTATCCCTTTCTTAATACGTAATCTTCTAACAATGAAGATGGATAGTTCTTTAGCCAACTCGAATTTTGCTGTATCAATCTTCCTAGCGCTTATCACTGATTTAACTATCTCCCTCATTTCCTTGTCACGATTATTTATTATGAAAACCTCAATTTTCTTGGGGGGATCAATAATGTAGTAAGCGATGGCTCGGCTCATTATAACTCGAACCTTCCTGGTATATATGAATAATATGTTATCGGCTTATAACTTGGCTCACCATAAATCTCTGGTTTTAGAATCTTTAGAGTTTCTAATGCCACCAAGGAACCTATGACTTGGTTTGTTGTCACCACTGATGGCTCATGAACCTCTATGCACCTCAACCTATCTGTTTTAGCTGCGTGATCTCTATACCTCATCACTTCATTGAGATTCCTTGTTTTGCCAGGAATGTAAACTGCTATGTGACCTGTGAATGGTGATGTCCCAGCACTTATTAGAGGCTTATTTAGTTTCTCTGCTAGATCGGCTGCGTCTGCTCTTGCATCAAAATTATCAACTAGAACAAGTATTAAGTCTGCGTGCTCAAATATCTTTCTAAAAGCACCCTTTAAAGCCTCCTCTAATGTAAATTTCTTTGGTATAGGTATTGCTTTTGTAGCTCCACCGCTCATTACACTGACTTTTCTCGCTAATGCCTCAGCCTTATTCATGTTAACTGAATCATAATAACAATATTGCCTATTAAGATTTGTTTCCTCAACTATGTCATAATCAATAATTATCAATCCACCAACCCGCGCCTTAGCCAGAGCTATGGCTACTGGGTTACCTAAAGCACCAGCACCAATTATAATAATTTTCTTACTACTGAAATCTATGTTCGTTGGATCTCTGTACTTATATTTCAACGTGATACCATAGATATCGTGAATATTTGGCATGGATTTCCTATTTTTATTCAATAAGTTGCAGATTACTTCCTCATTTACTTGTTTTCGATTAGATGCATAGTTCGATAGAGTTCCTGAAGCCAAGCCGCCGAACAGCATACTCATAATTTCCTCTTGCTGTAACAATCTGAATTCAGGTAAAAATAACCCTACATCAAGCGAATCTAATTGCGTGGATTTAATATTCCATAATACGCTCATTCGCCCGTAACAAGGAGCTGTGGAAAAAGAAATGTATTTGACGTTCTCCTTTATAGCATATTTGAAAGCAACTACTTTTGATACTGGATTGTTAGTGGTGTCTATTATTACGTCTAAATCATTTAGAAAGAAGGATAGCTCTTCTCTTACGAGATCAACTCGAAAGTATCTTATTCTTTTACTTAATAATGGATTTATTTCTGTTAGTATACTAACTAAATCAGAACCTATGTTTATACGTTGATCTATGAGATTATCGCGCTTAATCCTGCTAGCTAATATTCTCAACTCACCTGTTTCTCCTACACCCATAGACACTAGGGGGAGAAGCGTATAGAATGCACCGTAGTCACCGCCTATGACACCTACCTTGAGGTTTGATATCCTTTCTTGGTCCCATCCACTTATGCGTAATTGTCTATCATACCTTAGGGATAACATTGCTATCTCCATTTAGCTGTGACCTAACCTCATTTTCTCTCTAACTATACTCATTATTTCGCTATAATCCGTACCAAGTTTTTTTTCACTAAGTTCAACAAATCTTACAATATCGCCTCTATTAACTCTCTCAGGTTCTTTTTCGGAGTCATATATCCATATCTCTCCATAAAAGTCGAGAGACGCGTTTGTGACTACGCTATAAACTGGTGCAATCCATTTCCTCTCAAAAAACCACCAATCACTGTAATTAAGTAAGAGAGATAGTATTTTTGCTAATGAATCATTCTCTTTTCCTTTGATAATGAAGAACTTATTAAAGAGAAGTCTTATTAAGTCTCTTGGCGCATTTAACTTTACTTTTATTACTGTTTTCTCCCCTTCTAACGCTAAAGTACTGCCATCGACTCTAAATTTATTAATCTTCTTAGGAGTTGAATCCATCTTTAGCAATGCTCTCTTAGAGTGGTAACCGATGAATCTTACTAAACCATATGTGTTTCTATCATCTGTACTTGAGTGGAAAGGGCTCATGCCCCCATGACTATGAATCCAGCCTACTAATCTATATCCTGTCTTTCTCATCATTTCCTCTAATTCTATTAAGTTTGCTCCAGCTTTTTCTTGATCCTCCTTCACAAACGCTTTATTAATAACTTGATAGGGGAGGAATATTTCTCTTACTATGTACTGATCATCTCCGAGAAGATAACCGATCCATTCGTAATTACTCCCAAAAACTTCTTTAACAGCTTCACACACATTCCTTATTTTATCTTTCAACACTGAATCGACTGGTATTTCTTTTATGTGATTAGCAATAAAATCTTTCTCTTCTTCCTCTAGCATTTTCCTCATATTTAATATCTCTAAAATATCCATAATTCTCGTTTGATGCGTCATAATATCACCTTCCATCTTCTCTTAAGTAGTTCTCTCGCCTCTTTATCTCTGATATTTGTCACACGAATACCCCTCATCTTTAAATAATCATAATCAACTTTCCTGACGCCACATTCACTTAACGTCCTGTATGGACTCGCACCATGCACGTATCCCTCTTTAATTAGGTTAACTGCCATCTCTAATGCGGTTAATAGAGCAGTAACATCGCCTCTCTTACTTATATTTGAGTAAGCTTGCATGGTCTTTCCGAAACAAATTGACCTCTCGCTAGTAGCGGAAGAAGATAAAAAAGGATGTAGGGAGGGAGGATCTAGAATAACAGCTGGTCGAATATCTATCTTATCTTTCGCTACATTAAAGGGAACAGCTACCTTAAAGTTCGGGAACAAAAATAAGTTACCTTGCTCCCTATCGTTTAATAATTCAATCAATGCGAATGGACCTATCCAAGTATATAGATAATATCGCTCGCCTCTTCGTTCTAACCCGATGTCTCCTACCTCTATAAACCATCTCTTGGATCTAGAAGCACCAATAACTAGTTTGATTATGTTAGCGGGAATATTCCTCAGCAATCTGCTTATGAATTTTTCTTTTGTCTCCCACACATAAACTATAGCAAGAGAATTAAGGTAATTAGATAACATTGGTTTATAGAAATTGTCAAAGAAATCGTCTATTGAGTAAAGCTTATTGGTTATACGATATGTTTTTAATCCTCCTCCAGTATTTATCTGTTTCAACCGATAGAGGAGCCCTTTCATATATAAAACAGCTCTTAGCTTCAGCTTCCTTAATACACTACTTAAGAAACCAGCCTCTCTCCTTGCTGATAATTCTGTACGAGCTATTATATACTCTTGTCTCAGCCTATGAAATCTATCTACATCACTCATTATTTTAGAGAATTTATCTTCTATGTTATCACCGCCTTGCATTGGTACATTTGTTTTCTTTAGGTTCTTGAAAAAGACTTCCACTTTTTCCTTTAGCGATGATGTTGATTTAATGCCTAATCTTCGGGGTACTATCTCTTCTATGAAGATACGTAGTATCGCGTTATTAGATAATATTTCTCCGAGACCAAATGATTCGTCATGGAGGCTAGGAATATACTTTCTCTCGAGACTTCTTATCCTTTCTGAGATAAATCTTTTAACTCTCCTATCTGACAAAAGAAAGTACTCGAGATCAGCTGTTGGAATCATTAGCTCAAATACTATTGGAACATCATTAACAAGTATAGTTACATATCTCGTTGGTTCTTTTTTGGCATCAGTAACATCTAGATCAGTAGGAAAACCTATTACATTGTTTATAACAGTAAAGATATTAAGTGATTTTATTGACTTATAAAAAAAGACTCAACCGTAGCGCCACCCATCTCTATCGGCTTAAAAGCAATATCTATAGCGTTTATTTCTAGCCCTTCCTCCGTTCTCCTCCTCGCAATGTGAACCTCAGGAATAGTGTCATCAGGGGTATAGGATGCTAGCTCACTTAAAATTTGTCCAGATTCCTCAGACACAACGACTGCCCGCCAGTTAGTATTACTGACCTCCCAGTCATTAAGGATCTGTAAAACAGTATCTAGTTTTACTTTATCTGTTTCAGGAAGTATCCCCTTAGCCGTCTCAAGATAAGCAATAAGGTCTCGTACAGTTGCTTTACCTCTGTACACTTTCTCAGCTAACTTTTCATCTGTTATTGGAATTGCTATAAAATAGTTCTCTCCAGGCACTTTTATTCTGATAACGAGGGGTATAGATAATGTCTTATCTCCAGACATAAAACCACCAGAACAGACATATAAATAAGTTATATGAATGTGAATTTATAAATATATTTACTCAAGCCTAACAACTTAAAAGAATATAAGTCAATTCATTAGTGTAATTATAGATTTTATTCCGTTTTTATGCAAGTCTCCATTAAGTGCTTTATAGGTAATGGTGCATCTTTCTCGTTTTGCTTATAAACCTCCACAGCCAGTTCTTTTCCAGAAGCATCAGATATAGCTAATATCTCTAAGCTATCTAGTAGGAAGAACCAATATAGCATGGGTAACTTCTCGAATGATTGAGCTAGAGTTAATAACTCTTTACCAATCTCCGACAAAATATTCAACCTAACAGTTTCTAGTTTAACGCTTCTAGCCGCATTAGCTAGTGCTTTCAATAGATTTCTATATATAATTGCGTATTCAGCTGGGTTCTCGCTCCATATAACTGCTAACTCATCACTCAACATCGAATTTATGAGATCTATGATTTCCACTGAATATTTAGAATTCTTAGCTAGAATCTCAGTTAGCGATAATATTATCGCTGATAATGAGCGATATATATGTACTTTTGGCACGAGATTATTTTTCTCGTAAGAAAGAATTAATTTAAGATAATCAATGGCTAATTTTTCGTGCTTTTTAAGCAAGACTTCATTCAGTACCTTTCCTTTAAGCTTGATATACCATCTAAATAATTCAAAGTAATTAGCAATGATCTCTGATTTTAGATCTAGCCAGAAGTTCTTTATTCTATTTAATTCTCTTTCCCAGCTATCCCAATTCCTAATAAGTGTTTCCAGTATATTGCGTACTTCATCAACCCTCAATTCTTCTTGCACAAGGCTAGCTAGATTATTTACTAAATGTGATCTTAAATAAGATAATCCAGCAACCTTATTCTTGTCCATCACGTTAACCATTTTCTGGTATATCTCTCCCATCCTTACTAGCCAGATATCTTGAGATGTTTCTTTCATAAGCAATGTATTATAGAAATATAGGAGATCCTCGCAATAACTGCTGAATGCTATATAATCATCACCAAATTTTTCTTTTAGGACTTTAGCTGTTTCTACATCTGGAGGCGGGAAAGAAATAATTGCATATTGAGTGGATTCGTCTGTATCTGTCAAAATCTTGGTTAGAAACATTCTCCTATGCTTTAAGAAGTAGAACTTTTTCTCGATGCCTGCTTTTATCTCTTTAAAAGAATTGAGTTCATTTGTGAGGAATGTTTTTAGAATTGGATGATTAATCATCGA
>JAHQWF010000023.1 GCA_029856055.1 Candidatus Njordarchaeota archaeon
TTAGCTTACGCCACACCATACGAGCAGGTCTACTCACAGGTATACAGTGACTTCGTTGAACCATTATATGGAGTTATTCCTAAGGGCATGCCCGGTTGGACAGATTACGGAATTATCCACTACACATATAACCTAGAGAAAGCTCGGGCTTTGATTGAGGCTAGCGGAATATTCAAGTCTTCAGCGACATTGAGCATACTACCGCCATTATTCATTGCGCTACCTCCAATCCTCCTTAAGAAGGAGGAATAAGTTATTTTTTCTTTTTTATTTCATTTTTTATTTTTAGCAGATTTCTTCTAGTTACATAGTATCCTGTTGCTATTACTATTGGTCCTATACCTATGCCAATAAGTATGGTTTCTATCAATGTTATTAATCCCCCTACAGCTAGTATTGTTCCACCTGTGTCTAGTCCATGAAAAATCTCATATCTATTTGATATCTCGCTCAAGGAGAAAGATAGTGCTATTGTAGCGATACTGAATACTGTTTCATGAATTATTACTAGAGTTCTTAATGGCTCAATATTTAGTTCCAATAATAATGTTCCTGAGTTTATACTTTGGTATAATTGTTCACGAATTGTATTTATATTGAGTGAAAGAAGTATTATATTTAACATTGCTAAAGTGATAGCGTAGTTTCCCCAAAATAAGTATGGATACGTTAGGAACTTAGATTCTTTTATCTCCAGAAATCTACTTAATTTTATCTTACTATAGCTCATCAAAATTATAGTTATAGCTAGAGTTATTAGGAGGACTGAGTAAATTGAGGCATATAACTCATAGTAAAAAACAATGTCTTTAATTAATGACATTGCGTTGCTTGAATTATTATTTAGGTATTCTTGAAATAGTTCTATTAAGTTTGATAATCTTATCATTACTAGAGGCGGTAGAATTAGATATAGGAGATATCCTGAGAGGACATACTTTAATTTACTACTGAGGTCACTTAGAAGAGTTAACAAAACTTTTACTTCATCCCTAGACATTTTCTTCATCTATTCCAAATATCTCGGAAAAATTCTCTAGCATCTGGATACTGATTAACTAACCAACTATATAATATGCTTTCATCGAGTTTCCACGCGGGTTCATAGAAGGTTAAATCATTAGTGATCACAAGTGGATAATAAGTTTTTTCACTCAGTTTTATTTCCGCATCTATATCGCTAGTTATCTTTAAACCACTTTCAATCAAGCCTTTAAGAAATAAGCCTATTGTATATGGTGATGTCTGATCTTTCCCTGTAAGGTACCTAAATATTGGTTCTTTTCGCGTCAACAATCTTTTTGATGGCAATAATATAGCTCTATATCTAGACCAATCAACATCTAATTGGGCTCTCTCATAGAACTCATCTATAGATGTCTTAGACAATTCATCAGCTTTTGCGTAAGCGCTCTTGAATAGATCTATTATTTCGTATCCACTTAAATCATGATTCAATACCTTACCTTCTAGAGGTTTTTCCTCAGAAAGCTTTATTAGTTTTGTTTTTCTAGCGGTGAGAACGGCGACTATTGGGTCTCTACATACAGATGGCATCACGCTATCAACAATTACATCTACTTTTCCCCTCTTAGTCTTATAAACTATTCTTACGTATGGTTCCCAGACCAGATAACCTTTTTCGAGAACTATCTCTGATAGCTTTCTAGGAACCGCATATAAAACCAATACGCCTCATCTCTCATAAATACTCCTAAGCATAAAACTATTTTATGGTAAGGTTAATGCAATTACTTTAAATTCCTATTAAAAACTCACTTAAATTTATAAATATTCAGAGTCAATTATCGAGGTACTAAATTTGTTATTACGCTTAGTTCTAAGGAAAAAAATCTATATTAACTTAATTGTCAGTGTAGCGCTAGTAATCTCATTGATAGCGACTCCGCTCTGGATAAGTGAATATGTAGCTACTTCGCATCTCAAGATAAATCTTAACAAGGCGTTGGTTGACTCTAAAATGACGATACAGTTAACCAATTTCAATAGAGAATATCAATTGAAGAACGATATTCTTAATTTAAGTTTCGTTGAAGATGTAAAGATAGTCGAGATGCGAGATGAAAAATCCATCATCCTTTCTTTTAACGAAATAGTTATTAATCCCATATATAATAGAACATCACCAATACTCATTACTAATTTTGACCCAAATGAGTGGATTAATGATGTAAATTTCACTATCGGTAACGTACCAAATAATGATGATGAGGTATCTATAAGTATAGAATTCGCCAAGAAATACGGTATAGATGTAGGAGATACTATAGAGATTCAATCACACTGGGGGAATTTCAATAAGACTTATAAGGTTGCTGGTATATTTAATTTAAGCGGTTTATTAAAGAAAATAATTTATAAAGAGGATCTCATTCAGCTTGATGTGCCATTAAGAGTTAAGAATGAAACGAGCAAATACTTAGGGGTATTTCTATTCACTAGGGATGAGGTCATAAGTGGTAGTGGATTGAGTAGCGTTTACTCAGCGTTCCCAAATTTCTTCATCTGGATTAATAGAGAACTAATAACTAATCCATGGAACCCTAGTGACATTTTTAAGCAATTAAAGAGCTTCGACAATGAAATATTACTCCAAGCTACTAAATATACGCCATTAGTGACTATTCAGTATTATAACTATTTGAAGATGGTAGTAGATAGTTATGCAAGATGGCCGAGTGCATTTAGGATACAACTAACCTATGCTATTTTGCCTGGAATTATGGTGGGTGCTTTCCTCGCAGTTATTGTGGGATGGACTTATGTTAATAGGAGGATGCATGAAATAGCTTTGTTCAGGATAAGAGGGGTCAATAATAAGCAATTGTTGTTACTGATTACATATGAGTTCTTAATTGTGAGTATCCTAGGCAGTGTTCTAGGGTTTGCACTTTCTTTAATGCTTGTTTATCTCTCTTCAGCTATATTGTTCCAAGATTATTTAGCTTATTGCAATTTAACATTGATCATAGCTAAAAGTGCATTAAATTACTTCAATCTAAGCTTGATTTATGGCATAGTTTTCAGTTTTTTAAGTGTTATACCAGCTACGGCTCAAGCATTTAAGATGACTATTCTAGAGGGATTATCTCAATATATTGAGAAAATAGAGAAAGAACCAAAACCAATTTATAGTTTCTTAGCTATCGGATTGGGGTTATATACGGTAATTGAATCACTATATGGATTGTATGTTCTAAAAAACATCGCTTTGAAGTTTATGGCTTCAAATACAGCTTTGACACAAGTAATAGGTATACTAATATTCATCGCTGATGTAATTGCTATCGGAGCAGGTCCATTTGCACTAGCCTACGGATTAAGCCGAGTAATAGCTTACTATGCTTCAAAGCTACATGGTTTTATTGAGAATATACTAGGTTTGATGAGTTCTTCATTTGCATCAATTGCAATAAAGCATTTCTCGAGAAGGCCGTCTAGAACAGCTAGATTGATTTTCGTAACTGCATTAATAATGTCATTTATGTTGACTGCTGGGGTTAATGTTTCTACAAATATAAACGAGATAGATAGTTTAGTCAAGATAGTGGTTGGTTCTAAGTATAGAATTGACGTATTCTCTGGACCTAACAACCCTATGTTTTGGGAAAACAATATTTCTAGTGAGATACATGAATTAAATCCAGAACTAAATGTAATTATTGCTTATTACATGTATAAACCCATTAGGCTTGATTTACCTTATGCAAGAATAATAGCAATTGATCCAAGTTATTTTGAGCATTCATTTATCGATCAATCGATTTTACATGATGTGAGACTTCAAACAATAGTGAATGCATTTAATTCAGAGAAAGTAGCTATATTAGGGATTTCTGCTAAGGAAGAATATGGTTTACACGTAGGTGAGAATATAACTTTTAGATTTAGCTATATGGGTGAACTCGAAAAAATCACTTTCAAGGTTATTGGATTCATGGATTTTTTGCCAGGACTTCTTAATGATATCTACGCAGCACAAAAAGAAGACCAATTAATTATAGTCGTAAACAAGAACTTTATTTTAAATTATCTGCAGTCCCCTTACAGAGTTCTGTTGCATACAACCGCAAACGTAAATGACGAGGCTCTAATAAGAGATTTATCATCAATATTTCTTAAGTATTCAATTTATGTGCATATATATAGTTTTAAACTAATGAGAAATTACGCCTTGCGGGAATCTATTTCAGGTATAATGATAAATATATATAGAGCTGAATTTCTACAATTAGCATTAATTACTGCCTTCAGCATTTACGTGATTTTAGTATCAGAATATATTGAGAGAAGACGGGAGATGGCTCTTATGCTTAGTCGTGGGGTATCTAAGAAACAATTGTATTCAATAGCAAAAACAGAATCAATAATAATAATTTTGGCAGCCTTCTTCACGAGCATAGTTATATCATGGGGTTTTGCTTACCCATTGCTAGAGATGATTAGTTATGGATTATATGGAGCCTTTAAGAGTCTTCCAGGCCATGGAGTAGTATTAAGTTTAGATGTATTATCTTATCTTGTTGTTGAAGCAGCTGTAGTTTATTTATCAGCTTTAATCGCAATGAAAATAGCTCTGAAGTTAGATTTGCCCAAGGAAATACGCATTCACCATTAGGGCGTATGAAAAATGTCATCTGTGATATGTGAGAATATTATTAAAATATATAAAAGTGGAGAAATAACATCAGTGGCGTTATCTGATTTATCAATACATGTAAATGAGGGAGAATTCAGAGTAATAGCGGGTCCTTCTGGAAGCGGAAAAACAACGTTATTAAACCTAATTGGTGCAATAGATACTCCTGACGCAGGCAGAATTATAGTTGATGGAGAAGACATCACTAAGTATACAGAGGAACAAAGGATAGAGTATAGAAGAAGAAAAGTGGGTTTCGTTTTTCAGTTCTTTAATTTGATACCGTATCTCACCGCTCTGGAGAATGTTGAATTTCCAATGATTGTAATAGGTATTCCTAGAGAGCAGAGAAAAAAGAGAGCAATTGAATTACTTAAATTAGTTGGTTTAGAGCACAAAAAAGATAATAAACCAAATGAATTATCTGGTGGAGAACAGCAAAGAGTGTCTATAGCTGTAGCGCTAGCTAATGATCCTCCACTTATTCTAGCAGATGAACCGACGGGAGAATTAGATTTTGAGACGAGTAGACAGATTGTTAAGCTTTTTAGAGATTTGCATAAAGAGCTTAATAAAACTATTATCATGGTGACACACGATTTCTCTCTAGCTATGTATGCAGATAGAATAAGTATTTTGAGAGATGGTAAAGTCATTGAGACACTATCACCTGCAGAGAAAGATTTAGCAAGTATACTGTATGTACCTAAAGAGAATATCTGGGAATCTTTAGAAGCCAGAAAAAAGGCTTTAGAAGACGAGATACGAAGGCTTGAAAATGATTTTAAAAATGGACACATAACACTAGATCAACTTGTAGAGAGATATCTTAGAATCAAGAGAGAACTTGATTCAATTGAATCCAAGCTAAATGAGATGAAAATATGATGTTTGATAGGTGTGCCAATGGATAGGACAATGGGTAGAGTATTGACTTTATCAGCAGCGATCTTTTGGGGGACAAGTTTTGTCGTTATTAGATGGGGTTTAATTTATCTCCCAGCAATGGAATTTTTGTTTATGCGGTTTTCTCTATCAATGTTTATACTGCTATTTATAATGGTTTTTAACAATAATATAGTTGGATTCAAGAAAAAACTATTTTCTAGAGAGATAATTATAGCTGGTATACTGAATTCGCTAGGATACATATTTCAGTTTCTTGGGCAACAATACACCAGAGCAACGAATGCATCTATATTAATAAATCTAAGCGCTGTTTTTGTAGCTATAATAGCTCATTTCTATTTGAAAGAGAAACTAAATTGGATTGGTTTTCTTGGAGTTGTTAGTGCTTTTGCTGGTGCCTTCCTATTGATAACCAAGGGTCAATTTATAAATATATTTACATATTATTTCTTAGGGGATTTTCTCTGCCTTCTATCTGGATTATCATGGGCAATGTATATAGTTAAGTCTAAGGAAATATCTCTTAAGGATTTTGATGACACCCAGTTACTTGCTGCATGGTTTTTTTACGTAAGTATATTTACCTTACCTTTAATGATAGTTCAGGGAATTAAAGAAATATCTATTAATGGCTTAATCGCTGTAATCTATACTGCTATAATCTGTACTGTTCTAGGTTTCGCTTTTTGGTATAAGGGATTAAAAAAACTTGAAGCCACAACATCAGCAATCTATTTCGTTATCGAAATCGCAATATCTGCTATACTTGAATCAATTATCTTTGGCTTATATCTAACACCACTAGAAATAATAGGTGCATTAATAGCAGTTACAGGCGTTTTAATTACTGATTATAGTTTTAGCACGAAAATCAATCGATAAGAATCCAAATATACAAAATAATTTAATACAATCAAATTTCATGAATTCATAATATTGTATTGCGTACTGGTGATAAAAAATGATAGATCCAGAGAAAATAAAAGTAGTCGCCACGGATATAGATGGTACTATCGCTAACGATAAAAGAGAACTTAACTTAAATGCTATTCGAGCTATAAGAAAACTTGAGAAAAAAGGGATAAGAGTTATTCTCGTTTCGAGCCAATCATTTCTGATAGTAAGCGATCTAGCAATCTATTTAGGTGCTAAAGGACCAGTTATTGGTGAAACTGGAGCCGTTGTTGGATATCCTCGAAGCCCAGTTTTCATCGCTAGATGGAAATATGATTCTCACAAAATAACTAAAATAATGCTTTCTATGGGTTTTAGATCATCATTTAGCAATCCATTTAGATTCTCTAACTTAGCTTTTTCCAGAACGGAGGATGCTACAGCAACCGAAAATGAGATATATGAGCGATTAAGAAAAGAGGGTATAACAGATATAGAGGTTTATGATTCAGGTTTCGCTGTTCATATTCTCCCAAAGGGTGTTAATAAAGGCAGTGGATTACTGAAAGCAATTGAATTGCTTAAAGTTAAGATAGATGAGGTCGTGGTTATTGGAGACGGGATGAATGATCTACCTATGTTTAAAGTAGCTAAGTACTCTTTTGCACCAGCTAATGCTGACCCAATAATCAAGGAACATGCAACCATTGTTTCCAACAAGAAATATGGATCTGCATTCGTTGAATTAGCGAGGATGTTACTTAGTAATAAATAATCATAACTACTTTTTATTGTGTTACATACGTAATTCTTTAATTTTTAATCACAGATATTCTTTCTCTTAAGCTTACCCTGATCTAATCAAGATATATAGCTAAATTTAAATACTTTGTATTACAATTATATGTTTCGCCTTGCGTTGTAATTATGCCTTCTGGCAATACGAGGAAAAATTATAGGCAGAGAAGCCTAGAAATACACTTGTAATACAATAGAGGTGCGTTTTAATGGAACACGTCATAAGTTACAGGAAAGGCAGAAGAAGGGGAGAGTTATATAAATTGATATTAAATAATAGATGGATGTTAATTAGATGGAAAAGTGGTAAAGCATATTTCATAGATTTATTAACTGGTGATAATGTACCTCAAGAACTAAGAAAAGTTCTATTAAAGGCCGAGAAAGAGATTTTTAAGGAAAAAATAGATTTAATAGATAATAGAAATTAATCAATATTTATCTCCTTACCCTAGGATTATAGAATAGTAATAAATCTGACTTAGATAACTTAATAGACTTCTTCTTAATCTGCTTCATGATCTCTTCTATCTTCGCCTTATTATCATCATAGAATTTCAGTGATCCAGCAAATAAAATTAATGTTCTCCAAAACCTCTCATCTTTAACATTAGTCTTTATTTCCCATTCACCACCTATATCAAGTGTCTTCCCATCAACTTTAGCAATATCTTTCGCTGAATAAAGATCAGTAACTTTCCAATCACTGCCAAAAGCGAGCCTCTTGCTCCTTATCAAGATAGGTTTTAATTCCCCGTCATCATTTATATATGTGAGTAGATATGAATCAGTTTCGGCGAATCTTGGTCTCAATCTCTCTATAGTGTAAACTATTTTTGAGCCAGGAAGCATAACTACATAAGCTGGTGATGGATCCTCGTTAACAATTGTTAGTGAAATTGATCTTCCCAAATTTTCATCGATCGCGCCAAGATACTCTATGTCAGTTGAGAATAATCTTATTGCTACACGTCTTTCTAACGGATTTTTTCTTTCCCATAATTCCTTTCTATAAGCAATATAACCGTAATCTTTCTTATCTATCTCAACTTTACCAATAATATCCATATCTTTCGTGAACCTTCTGGATTTAGACATCAGTTCTTCCTTCTTCTTGATCCCGATTTCTGCAAGATGAAGCCCAGTTTTCCATAAATCAACCTTTATTTTGACCATTTTTATATCCTCAAAGAAGCTTGGATTTGGAAATAGTTAAATATGAAATAGATAAAAAATGTATAAAAAATGTTACTAATGAATTAAGAGATAACTGTCTGAGCTTCTATAATAAAGTATTAG
>JAHQWF010000120.1 GCA_029856055.1 Candidatus Njordarchaeota archaeon
AATTACTTAAAAAGAATGATATTTCAGCAGAAATTGTAGGTTTATTCACCAAGGAGAAAAGAAGAAAAATTGTGTATGATGATAATAGAGTTGAGCAATTTCCAAGAGATGAGAAAGATGCTTATGCTGCGTTCTTCAAATAATTAAAGAAAAAATAAATGAATTTACGAAATGGCATCAGCGAAAACTTCTGTTATACTTTTTATTTCAATGTCTTTAACATTATACTCATCAAACATTCTCTTAAAGGTATAGAAACATTCGTCACAATTAGTTATTACTACGTTAGCTTTCGTAGCTAGTATCTCATCTAATTTAACCTTGAAAGCCTTAACCCTAGTATCTTGGTATTCATCAACTTGTAAACAACCGGCTGTACAACAGATACTATATATCCCATGATGAGGCATTTCTCTATGCTCTTTTACAGACGCAGTAATAGCTACTCTCGGTTCATCAACGATTCCACCTTTTCTTGCTAAGTGGCATGGATCGTGATAAGTTGCTACGAAATCATTTTTGCTTTTATCCAATTTTATGACTTTACGTTTCACATAATCTGCAAGAAGTTCTGATATTTCAATAACACCAAATCCCAATCTCTCCTTGATAGCTTTATCAGCTAGCCATCTCCACCCGTAATAGCCACAAGCATCATTTGTCATTATTATTGTCTTGGCTTCTAAATTCCTTATAATTTGAGTTCTTTTTCGAGTTAATTGCGCCATTTCATCCCAAGCCCCTATATCGTAAGTAGACATACATCCGCTCCATAGATCACTACTCAATGTGAAGTCCTCATTTGCTTTGAGCAATATTTCTATGGTGGATATGAATGACTCGATATTATCTTTTAGACTCCTTTTTCCAGGAATAAGTAAGTATTTTGCTCCTTTCTTATCTACTGGTATCTCTTCATCAAATTTCGATTGAATTTCATCAATTATTTTAAGCCAATCCTCCTTCGTTATTCCATATGGGTGATCAATTGTAAATTCGTTTTCCACTTGTTTCTTAACACTTTCAGGGGTGAGACCAGCTTCATGTAGTACTACACGCATGTATAGGGTTAAGGGTGGAAACTCTACTGAATATGGACAGGCTAACATGCATCTATCGCAGAGAGAACAATATCCATAAGCTAACTCTACCCATTTCTTAAGTTCCTCAATAGTTATTAATGGTTCACCAGTTATTCTCTTCTTTAACTTACCTAGAATTGTGAACTCTTTCTTAAATACATCCTCCACTCTCTTACCTTTTATTCCTGGAACCAGCTCGTGTCTAGGATCAACTAACCAGAAATGACAAGCATAAGCACAGGACCCTGCTCTCATACAATACTTAAAGTAAGATAGTCTGCTTCTATCTATAGCCTTTATGAATGCGCGCTTGATTTTTTCTTCGTATTCTAATCCCATTTTTGCCATTTCATGCACCCCTCCGCACACGATGATAAACTAATACTAACAGATTAATCCAGTAGCTCCATACGAAGTGGAGGAACTTGCTGAATGGTATGTAAGCTATTAAGAAACTAGCTGTTAATATATGTAGCGCCAAGTAGGTTTGATATAGGGGTGTCCCATGTGTATGTACAGCTAGATATCCGAATGTTACTAGTGCTATAACGACGATTAAAGCAAAATAGTCACCAATAGTTGATTTAAATTCGCCAGAGTAATGTTTAACGATTCTAAGCGCAAAAACAGCTGTAGATGAGAAAATGATTAGTAGTGTTAGTAAATCAGCATTAACAATGATCTCTAACGGCCCCCAAATTGTTTTCTGAGCTATAAATGCCTCTGTTATACTTTGTGGTATAGCAAATGGCGTCAATATTGGTTCTAGAAACGGAAAATAGTTGAATATTACGGCTTGGTGAGGTGGAAATAGGAAAATTATGATAAGTATCGGTATGTGCATTATAAATATCGCCATGAAGCCGTGAAGAGGATTTACCTTCATTATGAATTTGAAAGTTCCTATCCATTTTATGAATGGCATTAATACCTTCTTTGTTAATGGAACATCTCTTCCAGGGGCATGAGGCCTTGGTGGTCCTGGTATGACAAAGTATTGGATTACTTGATAAAAGAAACCCATGACAAAAATTATGAGTGCCGCTGGGAAAATTATATTAATTGATATATCTAAAAGGTCCAATCAAGACACCTCGAATCTAGTTTTTGCTTATAATCCATGTACATTAATGGCTGTCTTTTTGACTAATCTGCCACCGACATAGGTATGAACTGTACATGCAAGACAAGGATCAAAACTCCTAACTGTTCTAACAGCATCAATGCCAACCCAGTCATCTGGGTCTGTCTCCTCTGTAACTGGTGAATCTTTCAATGCTTGTTCGATGGGGCCAGGATTATTATTAGGGTCTCTTGGAGAAACATTCCAGTTAGTTGGCGTGATAACTTGATATCTGTGTATCCGTCCGTTCTTAACTACTATCCAATGACCTAATGCGCCCCTAGCCGCCTCATTTAGACCTACTCCGAAACTCATTGAAGGCCTCTCAAACTTACTCCAAAGCTCTGTCTTACCCTTGTTCAATAAATCTATCATTAGATACATATCATGAAGCGCCGCAGCAGCATAATATACATGACTAAATGCTCTAGCTCTATATCTCTCCAAAGTTGTTGATTTACCAGGAGTGTTCCAGCTTACTTCCATTGCATCCCATAGTGCTGGAGGTAATAAATCACTTCGAGTCTCAGGAAGCTCAACTGTAATTTGACCATTGCCTGATTTTATGCTGGTGAATGGGTCTGAAATATCAACGACTTGTAAAGCCGTACTCCACATTCTAGCTAGAGGTCCAACCTCCATCGGATAGATATCACTTCCTCTTTGCCATCTTGGAGTTGTTGACCAAGTATATTTACCGTCAAAATTCGTACTTGTTGGGGCTGGTTTGGTCTCTTTATTCCATGGATGTCTTGGATCTAATGGATTTCCATCAGGATCTTCAGAATATTCTGCCTCAGCCTCCCAATCATCATAAAAACTATGTGCTACAAATTCTCTAACCCCAAGATGTATCTTTTTAAGATCACTTTCTACTAATTGACCATTTATTATTGCTCCTGGTTTAATCAATCTTTTGCTCCCCCAATCGCTCATATTTTCATACGTACCATCATAAGCCTCCGGATCTTCTATTGAACCAAAAGCTAAGAGATTAATAGGCTCCTCTCCTACAACATTATATCCTTGATCATAGAAGAATTTTATTAAATCGTCCCAAACAGCCCAAACGAATTTAGAAAACCCGGCTAAAGCAACAACCATGCTGGCTAATTGCTCTGCCTCATTAGCACTGAATGTTCTAGATATACCGCCTGGCACGAAAGTATTTATGTGTGGATGCTTTGCACCTAGAAGAGAAGCCATTTTTCGCCCTAATCTCTCCAATTTTAATGTGAAAACGTAAATTTCTCCAGTAAATGGGTTCATAGCATCCATTATATCTTTAATAGTAGCGTAACCGTGGATACTTCTCCATTCACAGGGATAGGATTGTGCAGCGGCATAAAAAGAAGGATTAAACTTACTAACTTCTAGGGCTGAGAAATCAGGACCAGCTAACTGGAATAGCTGAATAGGATGATCATAAAGTATTTCAGCAGCGTCCGTTAAATTTCTTAGCACAATGCTGAGTGGAGGTGGAGTTGTTTTAAGAGCCATATCTAGAGATATAGCTGACGCATACGCGTGTGGAACTGGACAAACGCCACATATTCTTTGTGTGATAAATATTGCATCGGGTGGATCCCTATTTCTTAGAATGATTTCCCAGCCTCTAAACATGGTAGCAATTGAGTGCGCATTAGTAATTTTCTTTTGGGCTGTGTCTATAACGACGTGAATTCCAAGATGACCCTCTATCCTTGTTATGGGATCCAAATATATTTCTCTAATGCTCATTCAGATCCCTCCTTTTTAACTTCTATTTCCTTTTTAGCTTTCCGGGCTTTATATGTAATTGAAGCCCCTAGTACTGCACCTATAGCTGCGGCAATTCCAGCTGCTGTTTCTATCGGAACCGTTGGAGCTGGTAATGCCTTTAAGAATGGAGATAATGGAGAGTCTGGGAACCGAGGATCTGTGCAACCTATGCATACAGAACCATACTCAGTACATATCCCTACTCCCTCAACGAATGGTATAGTTGTAATAGGGCAATTAGATATAGGTCCTTTGCATCCTAGTTCATACATACAGTAAGGTTGACTAAACTCTTTAGAGAATTTTCCTGCTGAGTACCATATACCCCTTCCACATCTTTCATGTACAGTATTCCTATACAGGAAAACTGGTCTTAGATATTCATCAAGTTCTGGCGGTGGGAGTAAACTTTTAACTGTTAGTAATAGGTGCGCGAATGTTTTAGTTTGCCAATCTCCACCTGCAGGGCAACCTGGAACATTAATAACTGGTAAACCTAAACCGCTTCGGTAATCCTTACCCAGAATTTCATAAACTCCTTTAGCACCTGTTGGATTTGGCGTGCCAGCTGGAATCCCACCGAAAGCCGCACATGTACCTATAGCTACTACAGCTGCTGCATAGTTAGCTGCCTCAGTGAGCCATTCTGTGGCTTTTATTGGTTCTCCGTTTAGAGACCCGATCGATGACCAATAACCCTCCCCCGCTTTTGACTCATCGGGAAATGCTCCCTCTAGCACCAATAACATCGGAGTAATTTCTCCACTTTTAGCTTTCTCTAATATCTCAACGGCGTCCCATTCTTTAGCGATATCTCCTTTCCCACCTTTTATAACATCAACGCCCCACTGAGGAGATAATGTTTGGTGGAAATCTAGACTAACTTCGCCGATATTCTTAAATTGACCAATTAATACATCGACAATTGATGGATCAGTTGCATTTAAGAGTGCTACACTATCTCCACTACAAGATTGAGAATGTACCCAGATAATGTGTATTGGTTCTTCGTCTCCCTGCAGAATTTTTCTTGCCTCATCTGCCGCTAGTTTTAGCATTTTATCATCTGGCAATATTTTTGAAAGAGTCATGATCGATGCCATCACGAGAGCTGACTTTAGAAGAGCTCTTCTCTTTAATTTCATTTAATCACCATCTGTTTTTTTTTACTCAAACGATGAAACGCTTTATAAATAGAGTATATGCACATATAGATTTCATGCATATTGATTGAAAATTTATATTTAAATTTTTTCCACTATATAACTTCAAATATCAAAAATTAAAAAAATTTCAATTTGAAAATTAAATAAATGACTTTAATAAAATCTCATAGATTGTGTTTAGGGTAATAATTTTGGCAAAGAAAATCCTTGTAGCTTGTTGCGGAAATAGATTGATGAGAGATGATGGAGTAGGTTCTTTTATAGCTGAAAGGCTCCTAAGAATGAATTTGGGGGATGATGTCACTGTAATAGACTATGGCATAGCTGGTTTTAAGCTGTTTAATGATATAGTGGATTATGATTATGTTATTTTTGTGGATACTGTTGATACGGCTGATAGTAAGCCAGGTACGATAGTGAGATTCAAGATTGATCCACAAGACATATCAGTGGCGAATTCAGAGGATTCACAGAAATTGTTTCAATTAAGTTTTCATGAAATCGATATAGAGAGTGTTTTATCGCTGTGTAAGGCGATAGGGGAGTTGCCTAAGAAAATTATTCTTTTAGGTATAGTTCCTAAGGATATTTCTCCTGGAATAGGCTTGTCCAAAGAACTTGCATTGAGATTTATGGATTTAGTCAATTTGGTTATTAAGGAAATAAAAAATTTGAGAGATAAAGCTGATTGAGTTTTTTTCTATATTTCGTATTCAACTCTTTTTGCCACTATTATTGATATTTCATACAGAATGATTAATGGAACAGATAATACTATCATTGAGAATGGTGTTGGATCTGGCGTTAATATTGCTGTGGCAAGAAGCACACCTACAATAAAATTTTTTCTATTATCTGTTAGGTCTGTATGATCTATCATACCTATTTTAACCAGGATATATACTAGACACGGGAAAGTAAAAACTAATCCTACCATTATGGTGGACATAAAAATGAAATTGTAGAACTCATCTGCGTAGAAAATCGGTGTTGCTCCGACCGCCCAAATAAAATAAATCAATATTCTTAGTGTGGCTGGTATAACCACAAAAAAAGCTATGCTAGCTCCTAGAAGAAAAAGCAGGAAGAAAGATAATGAAAATTTAATCGCTGCTGCTCTCTCTTCAGGATATAAAGCTGGTTTAACAAATGCATAGATTTGATATGATATATATGGGAGAGCTATTATGAATCCTAACAATGCGGCTGCATTAAAATAAAGAGAGAAAGCGCCTGTCCATGTTCCTGCTATAAGTTGAACTCCGCTTGGAGCTAGATTCTCGAGAACATATTCTATTACTCCCTGAACTATTGTCTTATAATTACTTGTGAAATTCGCGTTAAACTGAGGAGGGTATTGTAGTAGAGATGCTGGTGCGAATGATACGAATATCATAGTTACTATCCATGCTATTAATGCTTTTCTCAGTCTTAATATTAGTTCTTCTAAATGCTCCCATAGTTCCATTTCTACATCTTCTTCCTCCATATGTCGAACCTCGATCCTAAAAGTGTGATTATATACTACTTTTGATCAAGTTTCTCTTTTTCCAGAATTTTCTCTGCTTTGTCGATAGCCTTAGCTATCTCTGCTGCTTTCTTTATTTTTTCTCTCGCTATTCTTCTCTTTACTGCTTCAGCTAAAGCAATTGTTCTAAGTGTTTCATATACTTTTTTAGCTAGTTCTAGTTTTTTCTTAGCAATGATTATGGTATGGGATAGCTGAACTAAAATGCTTTTTCGGATCGTTAATAGCACATATGCAACATAAATACCTAGAATAAGTGATATTACTGGAAGATATATTGGGTAATTTATTATAGTTATTGTTGATTCAGATGGATTATAAATAAGGTATAGCGTTATTATTAGGAAGAAAATAGATGTTAGCAGCGGTATATTGAGTGCATTTCCATATGGTCTAGATTTTATATATATTCCATGAGAGTTCTTGAGCTTAAGGAGACCTATTTCAATTGAAGTATTCTTAGTTTTAAGCTCTACTTTTCTTTTAAACTCACATATCCACTTACTATCCATCTCATTACTCGTCTCTTTTATCGCTTTAATAATAAATTTAGAAGGAAGATCGCTTACTATTCTACTTCTTTCCTCAATAAATCTCGTTATAAGGAGCCTTAGACCCCAAATGGTTAAAAAAACAAATAAGATAATATAAGCTGAAAAAAGAATAATATCACTACTATAATTTACCGATCTATACGCAAGATAGGATGCTATAAGCCCCCATCCTGAGGAATATAATGCTGCTTCGCCTTTTTTAGTAGAAATTAGTATGATAGTTATTATGATTGGAACTAAGTAAAAAATGACAGTTATAACTATATCTATGTTAGTCATATTGGATACCTATGGTACCTTGAAAAATCTTGTATTTCTTACTTAATTACTCTTTACTCGCTTAAGTATTTCGTCAGCAATCTCTTCTAAACTTTTTCCTTCAGTATCAATACCCAATTTTTTAGCAGTCTCAAGCAATACCTCTTCTTCGCTTTTTTCTTTGGTTTTTTCAGGTTTTGATTCAGCTTCGCTTGATTCCGTCTTAGGTTCCTCTTTAAGAGCCATTTCGTACTCCTTTCTTGCACGTCCTAATGCTCTAGCTAACTCAGGTAATTTCTTAGGGCCGAATAAAATTAGTATAGCTCCAAATATTAATAATAATTCTGGTATACCAAGCGTATATAGAACCATTGATTCGAGATTAGGAATCAAAAACATTAATCACACCATTAAACTTAATTTTAATTTATATTGAGATAGGATTTTTTAATTTAAATATACTGTTGCATTAGAGTCAATTCATTATAATATGGATGGTGTATAATTTGATTTTAATTGAAGTGTTTAGTTATCCCTTTTTCTTAATGTATATCTCGGTAATAATATTTAGCTTAATCATCCCGCCTCTTTATTTCAAGAAACTTAAATGGTTACCTATTTATTTATTATTTGGATTAATTAGTTGCTTTCTTGCCTATTACTCGTATTTAGTAAGCTATGATGATAGATTGGTTCTCATAGCATTTTCTGCTATCCTCTGGATAAGCCCTATATTGAGTTTTCTTAGAGATCTTGCATCGATCAAAGATGTAATTCAAACCAATTTGTCTATGAACCAAGTTAGTAGGATCTTATCTAACATTATGGGAGTAAAAAAATGGGTATCTTATTGTCGAAACAAAAACATGACTGAATTTCTTGTTACAAGCAACTTCTTTAATACACATGTAAGTGTAAAAAATTCTTTTATTCATCTAAGTTCTCGTTTAAATCAGTACTTATTAAATATTATTTATATAATTTCTAGTGCCATGATATCTTATTCAGCTTATGCATTTTTTGTTTATCGGACTGAACTAGACGTTGTCAAGTTAGCAAC
>JAHQWF010000019.1 GCA_029856055.1 Candidatus Njordarchaeota archaeon
ATAAAGGATATTGAAGTAATTGTCTTATTAAACGAGAAATTCATTTTCCGAGACCTATCAGATTATCTCAACATTTAAAAAACACTTCTAGAACTTTATTGTAAGGAATTATGTTTAAATAAATCTATTTTTAATCGCGAGGTGTTATCTATGGAGCAAGAGGCATATAAAGAAGAAATGGAGTACAAAAAATTTCAACTAAAGAAACTTGTTCAAGAGTTAGAGAAGAAGACGGCTATAGATGGTCACTCAACTACTTTAGTCACAGTGATCATTCCGCCTAATACACCGATCAGTGAAATCGCTGAGTTAATAAGACAAGAGATATCAACAGCTGCTAGGATAAAGTCCAGAACAACAAGGAAACATGTTCAAACGGCTTTATCTAGTATTCAAAGTAGATTAAAGTACTGGCATAAGGTGCCGGAAAACGGGTTAATTATCTATGCAGGTATTACTCAAGAAGGAAAGTTAGAGTATTACGAAATTGTACCCCCGAAGCCCGTTAAAATAAAGAAGTATCTGTGTGATGCGAAATTCGATACAAGTGTAATAAAGGAAATGTTGCAAGAGAAAGATAAATATGGAATCATTTTGCTTGAGCGTGATGAAGCAACTATAGGATTGCTGGATGGAACGCATGTAGAAGTCATAAAAGAATTAACGGGTTATGTTCCTGCTAAGCATAGCAAAGGTGGCCAATCAGCTAGGCGGTTCGAAAGATTAATAGAAATAGCTTATCACGATTTTCTAAAAAAAGTGGGTGAGGAGGCTAACAAAATATTCCTGCAAATGGATATTAAAGGGATAATTATCGGAGGACCTGGATTTGCAAAAGAAGATTTTCTAGAGTGTAATTACTTAGATTATAGGCTAAGAGAGAAAATAATTGGAACAGTAACTACGCAATATCTAAGCGAAGAGGGTTTAAGAGAAGCGCTAGAGGAAGCTAAAGAATTAATTAAAGGAAGTAGATATGCTAGAGAGAGGGAGATATATGATGAGTTAATGAGTTTGTCGATTAGATCACCAGAACTAGTTGCCTATGGGTTCAGAGAGGTTAATAAGGCTTTGGATCTCGGAAAAGTAGATACCCTTATAGTTATCGAGGATTTGAAGGGTAAAATAATTAGGATTCGATGTAAAAATGCAGATGTGGAACCGATAGAAGTGATGGTAACTACAGATATAGAGATTCAGAAGATGGAAGAGAGAGCTAAGAAAATTTGCTTAAAATATCAATCTGAACCAATTGTAGAAATGATAAGCGAAAATGTAGTTGATTATCTTTTTGAAAAGGCTAAAAGAATAGGAGCAAAAGTTGAGTTCATTTCATCTGAAGGAGAGATACATGATATGTTTAAGAGTGCGTTCAAGGGAATTGCAGCAATATTAAGATATGCATAATAAGAGTGCAGCTAGGTCAAATAATCTTATTTATCCTAATATTAGAACTCGAATAACCTTATAGTATGATAATTAGTTTAAAATAGTTATGATTTAGAAAAGGCAAGTAAGATGCCTTCAATTGAGGAAATAATATTAACGTTAAGTAGGAATGAGCGTAGAGTTTTGAAAGTGATTTCGGATATTGGTTTGGATGAATTCTCGGAAGAAGAGATAGCTAAGAAATCCAATTTATCTACAGCAGAGATAGCTAGAAGCATCCTATGGCTGGAAAACAAGGGTTTGGTGAAAAAATATCAGGTTACTAAGGATATGATTGTGATAACAGAGAAAGGAAGGAGATATATCGATTTAGTTCTCCCAGAACAGAAGGTTCTCAATCTATTGAAGGAGAAAAAGCAGATAAAGTTGGACGATGTATTAAAATTATTAAAAATTGAACCGAATGAGCTAAACGTAGCTATTGGCGTTTTGATTAAAAATAGATTAGCGCAACTAGATAAGAGGAGCAAGACTATAAAAATAACTGAAAATGGAGAGAAAATTAGTGAATTACCTACTCAGACCGCATTTAAAGCAATTATACACAATAAAGCGGATTTATCCGCATTTCAAAAAGAGATAAAAGAATTAATGCGAAGAGGCTTGTTGAGATATGAAAGAAAAACACAATGGAAAATTAAGCTCACAGAACTGGGAAAAAAAGTTATTTCAACGAGATTTGAAATAGATGTTATTGATAAATTAACTCCCGAAATAATAGCGGAAAAAGCTTGGTTAACAAAGAGGATTAGATGGTATGATGTAGAATCACCTGTTCCAAAAATCTGGGGTGGTCGTAAGCACCCATTACGATTGATAATGGAAAAGATAAGAAGAATATTTCTGGAAATGGGTTTCAGAGAAATGCGTGGACCTTGGGTTGAAACATCTTTCTGGAACATGGATAGTATGTGGATACCTCAAGATCATCCCGCAAGAGAGATGCAAGCAACTTTTTATCTAAATAAGCCCGCAAAGGGAGTAGTTAGGGATAAGGAATTGTTGCAATTAGTGAAAGAAGTTCAGGAAAATGGTGGAGATACAGGTTCCACAGGATGGCAACAGCCTTGGTCTGAAAAGGAAGCCCTTAAAACGTTGTTAAGAACACATACAACAGCTGTAACATTTAGAGTACTAGGATTCTTGATTAGAAATAAACTATTGGAGCCACCAGTAAAGTTCTTCACTATAGATAGGGTTTTTAGAAATGAAACAATTGACTGGAAGCACTTAGCGGAGTTTCATCAAGTTGAGGGTTTTGTAGTAGCAAAAGATCTGTCACTTCAAAGTCTAATGGGTTATATTAGGGAATTCTATACGAAAATGGGCATAAAGAAAATAAGATTTAAACCAACATATAATCCGTATACAGAGCCTTCTATGGAGGTATTCGCTTGGCATCATGATGTGGGGAAATGGGTTGAAGTGGGTAACAGTGGTATCTTCCGACCTGAAACATTAAGACCGTACGGCATTACAGAACCAGTAATTGCATGGGGACTAGCTGTGGAGAGACTAGCTATGCTAATATATGAAATCGAAGACATCAGAAAAATCCTTGGACCTATGTGTGATATCAATTGGTTAAGATGGTATAAGGTCCCACTCAGAGACATTTTTGGGTGAGTCTAAATGCCTGTAATTGACGTAAGATTGTCTCGGCTAAATAAACTTATAGGACGTGACCTATCCCTTGAGGAACTTGATAACATCTTATTTACATTTGGCATGGAGCTGGACAGTGCTAAACAAGTTGAATCTAATGATTATCAGCTAAAAATAGAGATTACACCAGATAGACCGGATATGCTATCCATATGGGGTTTAGCACGAGCATTACGAAAATATCTTTCATTAGAATTGGGCATAGATAGGTACGAGATAAGAGAAAGTAACTACATGATTTTTGTTGACACTAGTGTGGCCAAGATTAGACCGTATATAGCTGCAACAGTAGCTAAGAATGTTAAGCTGACTGAGGAAGATTTAGAAGACCTAATTTATGCTCAGGAGAAGTTACATGAAACATTTTGTAGAGGCAGAAAGAAGGCATCAATAGGTTTTTATCCATTTAGGAAATTAGATTGGCCTCTTCACTATAAGGCAGATTACCCAGATAATATAAGATTTAAGCCGTTAGGCGCCAATACTGTAATGAATGGTATTGAGATACTTAGAGAACATCCAACTGGGCAACAATATGCTCACTTATTAAAGGATGCGGAGAAGTTTCCCGTTTTCGTAGATAACTCTAATCATGTTTTATCATTACCCCCCATTATAAATTCGGAAGATTATGGAAAACTCACAGTGGATGATAGAGATATTCTGCTTGAAGTAACTGGGACCCATAAACCAACCGTAGAGTTAGTTGTAAACATAGTTACGGCTATACTTAGTGATATGGGCGGGGAATTATATAATGTAAAAATAAATTATCCTAGTGCCTCTGAGGTCAGTCCATATATGAGACCTAAGCGCTGGGGGCTCAAAACAAGCTATGTTAAAAAAGTACTAGGTGTTGAAATTCCAAAGGAGAAAATTAGAACGTTACTAAATAGAATGGGATTAGATGTAATAAGTCAAAAAGAAAATGAATTAGAAGTTATAGTTCCAGCGTATAGAGCAGATATTTGGCATCAAATCGATATTGTTGATGATATAGCTCGAGCCTATGGTTTTGACAATTTTGAACCCGAGTTAACTCCGGTTTTCACGACTGGAGGTGTGCTTGAGAGGTCTCAGATTATAGACTATTTAAGGGAGATTCTCATAGGTCTAGGGTTTACAGAAGTTTTCACATTCGCATTAACTAATAAGGACGATCAATTCGCAAAGATGGGGTTAGATACACCAGATTCAGTTGTAGAAATAAAGGGCGCTAAAGAAGAAAAAATAAATATTGTTCGAAAATGGCTATTACCCGAGTTACTTAAAACGCTAGCTTATAATAAGGACAGAAAATACCCGATAAAGATTTTCGAGATATCGGATGTTGTTGAGCTATATAATGGTTCAGATACAGGCGCTATTAATAGGACGAAGATCGCGGTTTTATCTGCGCATAAAGAAGCTAGCTTCACAGAGATACGAAGCATTTCAGAGTACCTACTGAGGTCTATTGGGATTACTAATTTTGAAATAAGGAGAATAACGCATGGATCTTTCATCGAGGGCAGAGTGGCGGGAATATTTATTAATGAAAGAAATATTGGGGTTCTAGGAGAGCTGCATCCAGCTGTAATATCGAATTGGGGATTAATTATTCCTATAAGTGCATTAGAACTTAATTTGGATGAAATAATGAAATGGAGTTATAAGCCGGTTGAAGTAGCATAACTATCTATTTTTCTACAGCTTTAAGTTGTGATAAATACATTTCCAGTAATTCCTTCGGCGTTGTTGCGTCCTCTGGATTTTTATCAGTTCTCCATCTTATGAATCGTGGGAAGCGAATAGCAATTCCAGCATCTTTACCCAATCTCTGTTTAACTAAATCTCTGGCCGCGGTATGCACTGGACTTAGGGTTAGTTCAGCGCCAATGACTTCCATCACCAACTTAGGTTCTACCCAATAATCTGGTTCTAACTCACTGATAACTCTAACTGGTTTTTTATCTGTTATGTAAGGTTTCAATAAGTTCGGTAGTTGAGCTAAATCAGAATCCGTAAATCCGGAACCCACCTTGCAAACAGTCTCGAATATATCTTTATCAGGATTATATGCTGCTAATAATAAAGCTCCGAAGGTTCCTGCTCTCCTACCCTTTCCAGCAAATGCACCTACGACCACTAAATCAACTGTGTCAGCCATCTCACTCTTGTAGTCTCGTTTGTACTTTATCCATAACCAACCTCGAGCACCAGCTTGATAGAAAGAATCTTCACTGATCGACTTAATAACTAGTCCTTCAAAACCTGCAGCAATTGATTCGAGGAAGAATTTCTCTAACTCTTCTGCACTTCTAACAATTTTTGCTTGCGCTAATACTAGCCAATCATTCTTAACCAATATACTCTCTAGCTTTTTTCTTCGCTCTGGATACGGCAAATCCAGTAACTCTTCACCATCAACATACATAATGTCAAAGAGAAAGACCTTAACAGGATACTCTTCCATTATTTTATGAATGTCATATTTTCTTTTTCGATGCATTAATTCTTGAAACGGCCTCATTTCCCCTGTCTCGGGATCTATAGCCACTATCTCACCTTCAACAATAGCTTCATTGGCTCTAATATACTTCCTAGCATAATCAACTACATCTGGATACTGATAAGTGATATTCTCCAATCTCCTTGAGAAAATAAGAATTTCATCGCCTTTCTTATGGATTTGACTCCTCTCTCCATCAAATTTCCATTCAGCTGCGCATACGCCCCCTATTTTCCTCAATATTTCGTTGGGGTCTTGCAATCTTTCAGCAAGCATTGGTCTAATAGGTCTTCCTGGCTCAATTTTTATTTTCTTTAAACCTTCCTCGCCCTCCAGCGCCACCACTTTAGCGATATATCCTATATCTGGAGCCTTATTATATGCTCGCTCGATTATAGTTCTATTCTCTTTAGTTCTTAAGAAAGCTTCTGCTAAAGCATCTAAAATGGTCATTTCTCCCACGCCTAAACGTAATTGACCCAATGCAATTCTAACAATATAACGTGCTTCAATTGGTTTGGAAGCTACGAGTAAGCCAGTTAAGATTCTTAGTTTGAGATCTTGGCTCCCTGGACCACTAGCATGAGCTATCTTAACGAACTTATTATAAACTTCTTCTACAGTTAATGGTTGCACTAATAATGCTTGTATCTTCCGCATCATAACGGCTTTCTCAGCAACTTTACCCAAGTCACCTAAAGATTTAAGCATTTTTTCTAAGCGGTCAACAGATATTCCCGTTGTTTTGGATATGGCGCGTAAGGCCATTCTTTCAGCAATACCAAGTTCTGGATGCCCCAGGTATTCAGGCCATAATTCACCCGCAGTTAGATATGCTATTTTATCTATTTCCTCGGGTTCGCTTCTTTTAAACAAGTCTGCTAAGATTTTGATCATTTCAATTTTTCCAGTTATTTTCTCAAGTTTATCATAATACTCACAAAGAGTTTCGAAAAGCATTGGCAAAGAGGGCACCTTTATTTTCAATTGCATATTAAATAAAATTTGGGGTAATTTGGAGATAAGGAAAAATACACTATATATTAATAGCACTTTAGTATTAATCTTTCTTATTCTTATTGATAATATTGCATTAAGTGATTCTTTTTAGTGCGGGTGTATTAAGTATGAGTCACAATGATGAAATAAGATTAGTGATAACAACGATAGATTCCCGGGACAAAGCAAAAGATATGGCTAAAGAAATTATAAAACAAAAGCTCGCAGCTTGTGTGAGTATCTCAAGTGTTGAATCTATATACTATTGGCAAGGAAAAATAATGGAGGATAATGAATTCATGCTCATAATAAAGACAAGCAGAAAGAGACTGGGATCTCTCCGTAAATGGCTTACCGAGAATCATACATACGATACACCAGAAATAGTATCAATAAAAGCTGAAGCTAATGAAAAGTACTTGAATTGGTTACTAAGCTATGTAGAGAGCGATTTTTATATATAGATTATATACGTGTAGACCGATGGTATTAGTGACTTTAAATGGAGAAAAAACTTTATCCTGTTAGCATTAAATTTGCAGTTCATGTGCATGCCACGGAAGACGAAAAAAAGGTTTTATTAGCTATCAAGAATATATTCCCAGAAAACATCGATTTTAAAATGAAGAAGTTTACTTATACTGGGTACTATGGTAATTCAATAATGCGTTTCGAGGGCACTATCTTAAGGCCTAAGTATGCTAAGGAGATATTCGAATATATTTTTTCAAAAATAGAAGGTATAATTTACCCTGAATGGATCGTAGAGCGATTCGACAAGAAAACAAACACCCTATATCTGCGTCTTGACAAACAAGTGGCATATCTTGGGAAAATAATGCTTGGTTGGGGTGATGATATAATACACATCTCATTTAAGTTTCCTGGTTTCTTAAAAATAGACAGTAAAAAATTAGAAGAGATTATTGAAAAATTAAGAAAAAAGAAGTCAGAGGAACTGTGATAGGTCATCAACTCCCTCTTGCCAGGTTTCATCATCCATCTCTGAAGAATTAAGACCGGTAACAGAGAAAAATCTTTCTGTTTATTGTTATCAATAATCAAATAAATAAAATTATGAAAGAAGCGTTATTTCCTTACCGCTCTTTCTCGTCTCTTCTTCTTTCTCTTCAGAGCAACTTTTTCCTGAGAGAATATATGGTAAAGTAACATCATGATTATTACTGTTATACCTATAACATATATCAAGTATTCTGCCAAATATGCGGGAGTAACCTGCATCTTAAGTCCCTATTCTTACTCTACTTCAACGAAACCAAGTATCTCCTGGATCTTTTGTTCAATGTTTTTAATATTTGGTACAACACTTAAAGTTATTATTTTCCTTTCAATAGGGAAATATAAAGTTAATTTTCCGCTTCGGTAAAGTAGATACTCAAATATATCGCTTTTTTCAATCCCGTATTTCATACCCTGCGTTGGGAATCTCTCTATTTTTCCAAATAAACCAGTTTTATGAGTTACTTGGTTGGGTTCTATTATCCAATAATCCCATCTCCTGTGTAGCCATATTAAAAGCATTACAAACAGTATTCCAAAGCCTATGAGATAATATGCATGGGATGATAATATTACTCTAGTACTGCTAATAACATTGAAAATTGATCCTTGTGCTATAATTCCCTTCTGCGATAGAATTAGGTATAGCAACGCTAGTAGTATTATTATTGCGATTAAACCAAAAGTTTTGGCTTCGTTGAATTCGAACGCTAATATGAATATGTTAAATGTAAATATTATGATGAATGCTAAACCTA
>JAHQWF010000010.1 GCA_029856055.1 Candidatus Njordarchaeota archaeon
CAAGCAAATTAGGCATAAAAAAGAGAATACAGGAGTTCTGGAGCAAAATGTCGAGGGAAGTCAAGATACCTCCATTACACTTGGATTCCTTATTATGGGTTGCACTAGGATGTATAAAAAGAAACGAAGAGACAGATGAAATAAAATTACAGGAACTGATACAATTCTTAAGAAAAATCTTTAGCAAGAACGATCAATAAAAAGCAGAGATGCAAATCCAAGACACATAACTCTTATTTAACATAGGAACTTAGGTTATCTAACGATCAATCATAATTAAATTATTTTTATCCAGTACTTCTTAGCATCTCTAAGAACAAAACTATTCATCAATTTTTCTTGGAACTCTTTTGGAGTGAGAGGTATAACTTCAATAAACGGTCTTATCTTATGTTCCCATTGAATCTTATATAAAAGTTCCAACCTTTGCATAAAGCTTAAGCCTTCGAAATCATTTGAAACAACAACGAGATCTATATCACTATTTTTAAGCCAAGTACCTTTAACATAGCTCCCAAACAAATAAGCCTCAATTACATTAATATGCTTTGAAAGCACATTCAGAAATTTTTTAACTGTCTCAATAACTATCTCTAACATATCTCTCTGCAAAATTAAGCACCTCTCTAGCAAGACTGACAGCTCTCTCCCCCTCGATCCGATCAACAGATTCGCTTGGAAGACCATTAGCCGCATCTGGATAACGAGTAACAGTATAGTACTTATTAAAAATATAGATCTGTTCTCCAATTTCAGATGGCAATTTGAAACCTTTCTCTTTCAGCAAATGATAAAGCCCGGTCACAGTGTATATTTTTGGAGGTTCCTCTCGCCTGACAATAAAGAAAAGAGCTTTAAGTACTTTTTCAACAGCTTGCTGAGCAAAAAAGCGGCTCTAAACCAACGCTCTCTTTCTAAAGCTTCTTCAGCATCAACTAAATCCTCTCTAGCAGCTTCAAGCCAAAGCTCTATCTCTCTTCTACGCATCATTATAAACACAAAATTAAACTCAAAATCAATTAGTCCTATATATAAACTAACATATCTATCATAAAATACTTCACTTTTTTGAAAAAATTAAAATTATATAATTATATTATAAATACAATAGTATATACATAATAATTACATATAAGATGTTTTCGAAATAATACGCCTTAATACACAATATAAAGTGGTGGTGGTGCAGAAGAAAAGTATAGTTATAATTGCATTAATATTTATCTCTATACCTATCCTAGCAGAAAATTATAGCGCTAAGCATCTACATGGCGGTGAAGAACTTTTTGCTCAACCACTCGCGAACGTAGATCATAATGATGAATACACAACAATATCTATACCGTTAGACAACGGTTCTATAAAACTACATGTATATCAAAATCAGAAAGGAAGCACATACTTAACAACAGAAAAAGTCAAAATAAAGATAAATAATAGCATCAAGCAAGGAAAACCAGATTCAGAATTAAATATTGCCTCAACGGAACAAGGCATAGGCATAAGTTCAACCAACGTAATAGCTTCATGGATTGAAGCACCAGCATACTGGGATAGAGGAACAACAATAACAATCAAAGTCGGCTTCAAAATCTATCTAAGATACACTTATACAGCAACAATAACAGTAAAATCCGAGATCTACGACAAATACCTTAAGCAGTTATATTTTTATGAAAAGAAAGAGGCATCAAGTCAAAAAACTACAACTATTTCTTTGAGACCAAGAGTCACGAAGTACGTCTATGTCCCTGTATCAATCGGTTACACGACAGTCGGGTTGAAGAAGATAATAGTTAAGGTGACTAGGGACCTGCAATACAATTTTAATGAGGGATATAATTATGTCCAGAGGTTCAATAGGAATGAATTCAATCCAAGCCAATTACCAAGCTATGCCTACGAGCTATCAGACATCTATCACTTTAATAAATGGAGCATCATAAGGAAGGCTGGAGAAGCAGTTGATTACTGGGATGAGACAATGACATCGGCGTATAGAACAGCCAAGAAACTTAATTCATGGATACATGATAGTTTTCAATATACTGATACTGATGAATTTAGAGATCTTACATGGGGTGACGAGAGGATAATGGAGACTTACGACGGTAAGTATCATGGGGTCTGTGATGAGTACGCGGTATTATTCATTTCCTTTGCTAGAGCAGTAAATATTCCTGCAAGACAAATCTATATTGAAGGATTTTATGAAGGTAAATGGCAGGGACATGCTTTCGCAGAGATATGGGAGGGCAGTAAATGGGTTCATGCAGATTCTACATGGAATATATATGATTTCCCTCAAATATATAAATTATCTGGTTATTCTATTAAATGTGTAGAAATATGGTTTGGTGCTGATGATAGTCGATGTACTGAAGACGATCCACCAGAATATGCAGCTAACCCAGATGAAATTCCAAGTGATGGAATTGTATCTTTTGAAGACTTCAGTAAGCTCTCTTATCCATACAATCCATATCAGTAGGGTGTGGCAATGAGTCCAAAAAAACAAAAGATAAGAATCATTGCAGTTACATCTACTTTATTTATCATTATTTTATCGATATTATTATTTTTACTTACTTTAATGCATTTTCCATGTATTCCTTCAATGGATGCAGGTTGCTCAATAATTCGAATTAATAATGGAGACTATATTATAGCTGGAAGCCGGGGTATAACCAATGCTTGGTTAATCAGAGTAACCAACAATGGAGATATAGTTTGGTCAAAAACCTATAATGAAAATCTTACCCATGTTTTCTTTGATATAGTTGCTATGGGTGATAGCAGTTTCGTTGCTTTAGGAAAAGCAAAGAATGGTTATATGGCTTGTGTAAAGTTCAATACAGATGGCGACACTATCTGGTCAAGATTTTACGGTTCAAATCTATTTTATTTGAATGGCGAGGAGATTATAGCTACATCAGATAAAGGTTGCGCAGTAGTTGGTCTAGTGATTAGTTACGAGAATGATTCCAAGTCTTATGACGGTTTTCTTATTAAAATTAATGAAAATGGTGAATTAGAGTGGAATAAGACATATGGTGGGAAGGGATATGATAGATTCTTTTCTATAGCCCCAACATTAAATGGAGGATACATTATGGTTGGTGTTACCTCCGGATCTTATGATATTAATGGCACGTGGGTTGTAAAGGTTGATTTGTACGGTAATCTGCTGTGGAGCAAAATATTTAGAGGGATGATAGGTTGGCGCATCACTCCATCCCTAGGCGGAGGATATCTAATAATTGCTGAAGGATATGGAAATGAATCTAGTTCTGGGTCTAATATTAAGTTAATTAAGATTGAAGAGGATGGTAGTGTCGAGTGGAATAAAACCTATGATTTAGAAGGAGATGATAGAGTGTCATCTGTCATTCAATTGCTCGATGGATCTTATATTATTGCAGGGTCAACTAAATATTTAACAAATAACAGTGATGTCTTCCTAATAAAAATTGATGAGAATGGTAATTTAATTTGGATGAGAACCTATAATGGAGAGCGTTCTAATAGAGCTTACGATATTGCACAATCACTAGACGGTGGTTACGTTATTGTTGGTAAAACTGGTGGTGACATACTGTTGATGAAGGTTGATGAGAATGGTGACTTGATTTGGGTGAAGACTTATAACGGTGCCCAGGATAAATACTCTTCTTGCGACGGTAGGTATCATGGGGTCTGCGACGAGTACGCGGTATTATTCATTTCCTTTGCTAGAGCAGTAAATATTCCTGCAAGACAAATTTATGTGCATACAGATTCGGCAGATGGCCACGAGTTTGCAGAGATATGGGATGGTAGTAAATGGGTTCATGCTGATCCAACATGGAACAAATATGATGATCCAGGGATATATAGAGAGAATGGGCTCTTCATAGAATACGTAAAGATATATGCTGGGGCAAACGACAGTAAAGATAGTGACGATACTTATGGCGATGGCATCATATATTGGTATGAATATAATGAGAAGATAGATTATAATCCTAATCCTTATCAATGGTGAATTATCGATGAATAGAAGAAAATTACTTCTTTCTTCGCTTTTACTTATTATTTTTCTCTTCGGCAGTATTATTATATCATGGGATCTCTTATACGAGCACCCTAAGTATAGGGGATGCATTCCAGAAAACATTGATAGAGGATGCGCCATCATCGCTACTCATGATGGTGGCTATCTAATAGCTGGTATGGCTAATTCAAAGCAAGCATGGCTAATTAAAACTGATAGAGAGGGCGGGATCGTGTGGAGTAAAAGTTTCTTTAATAACAACTCATTTTTTGATTCCATTTTTGAGGATGTAGTGGAGTCTAGGGATGGTGGTTATATCGCGGTTGGATCTGCAACGTATTACCCTAAAGGATCAAGCGTTGGTAAATGGTATTGCACTAGTGTGAAGGTTGATGGGGAAGGTAACCTTGTTTGGTCAAAAGTCTATGGTAATTTAAATGGATCTTTTGCTAGAGCCATCACACAAGCTAGGACAGGAGGTTACATGCTGGCAGGCTCTATCGAGATAAATAACTCAACTGGATTCGACATCTTATTGATAAAGATAAACGAGAATGGTAACGTAATCTGGAATAAGAGCTATAGAGGGTCTGGGAACGAGCAGGCATTTGATGTGATTCAAGCAATCGGTGGAGGCTACATTGTCCTTAGTGTAAATGTATCAAGAGGGTCTGAAAGTATCTGCTTAATTAAGGTTGATGAAGACGGTGATATCGTTTGGAATAAGAAATATAAGGGGTGGGGCTCGTCAATAATCCGATTTAATGATAATGGCTATGTTATCGCTGGCATAACTTCTTGGACTGATCAAAATCCAGCTGTATTATTGATCAAGGTTGATGAATATGGGGACTTAATCTGGAACAAGACTTATAGGGTAGGTAATTTTAGTTGGGGTACATCGCTCATTAATGTAAATGATGGCTTCCTCGTTCTAGGGATTAATGGACGAGATCCTTTAGTGGATAGGGATGTACTATTAATGAAAGTTAATGATAACGGTGAAGTGTTATGGAATAAGACTTATGATGGTGGATGTGACGACGCTGGCTATAATATTATTCATGCACTTGATGGTGGTTACATCATCGTTGGTGAGACAGCCTCATTTGGGGCTGATGGTCGTGATGTCTTGTTGATGAAGGTTGATGAGGATGGGGATTTGGTTTGGGTGAGAACTTATAGTGGTGTGCAAGATAAAGGTTCTTCAGATAGTTCTTTACCTGTTGAGTTAAGTAGACTCCTCGATTTTAGGTGCATAAGAAGTAGTGTGATATTATGCAGATCCGCAAGCAGATATATGTGATTACCCACAGTTTTTATAAAATAAATCTTTATCAAATTGACGAAGCGGATATATTAGCGCGTGCTGGTGATTCAATTGTGAATTCATATTATGACAATGAAACTGGTAAAATTTGGTTAGATCCGCAGATAACGGAAAAAATAATCTACTACGAATATGAGCATCAAAGCCCTTACTATCCTAATCCTTATGAATAGGTTTCTTTATGTCTAAATTCAAGAAAGCATTCTACATACTGCTCACACTCATTTTATTTTCTATAGCTGTATATGTTCCTTCTTACTATAATATGCATCTTGGAATGAAAGTAATTTACAATGCTGGTCATGCAGTAATTCAAACGGAAGATGGTGGTTACTTGATAGCGGGATCAACATCACGATCCACTCTATTATTAATTAAAACAAATGATAAGGGAGATATTGAATGGTATAAAGATTTAAAGAAGGTCTTTGTTTTCCTTGCGTTCATCATGATAATGAACATGGCTATTTATTTTTACTGTCAATAGCTATGCTTTAGAAGTGAGGCTAAAGAACACGGGCGCAGTGAAGCCATTATGGGTATTTAGAACGAACGGATTTGTTAGTTCTTCTCCGGCTTTGGGTGATATTGATGGTGATGGCAAACTAGAGGTGGCTGTGAGTAGCCATGATAAAGTCATTTATGCTATTAATGGCGAGGATGGTAGCTTGTTATGGAAGTATACTGCGGGAATTGGGTTATTTCTTCTCCAGCTTCAGGTTATGTTGATGGTGATGATAGACTTGATGTCATTGTTGGTAGCAGGGATAATAATACCTATGCTCTTAGGGGGAGTGCTGTGGAAATATACCGCCCAGTGGTTCGTTGATTCATCTCCTTCTCTAGGAGACATTGACGGCGACGGCAAGATTGAAGTAGTTATTGGTTCATGGGATGGTAATATCTATGCTCTTGATGTCCCATCAGCGGGGAGTAGGGTTTATTGGCAGGGTCTTCATGGGGATCCATGGTTTAACTCGACTCGCTGTTTATGCTTTATTGACCCGGACATGGATTTCTTATCTACGTATAGCGAGTTACTTTATGACACTGATCCTCATGATCCGGATACTGATAATGATTTTTGTTTGGATGGCGTCGAGGTTTATCGTGGCAGGAATCCGCTAGTCTTTGATAATGTACATGTTTTGATTCCGTTGACAGTTCTTATTGTCTGTATTGTTTGTTTCGCTTCTTATATTGTTTTTAGGAAGCTAAGAAAGGCTAGAAATAAAATTATCTAATCTTGTATTTCACTGTGCATTGTATTATGATTCTTGATGATGATTGTGCTAGGTCAGATTAATAAGTTTAATTTAAAGAAGCTAGGTTCACTATTTATTGATTCTTACTGATCATTATTCTTATTTTCTTTTATGTAGTTTAAGAATGTTTCTTCAACTTTGTTTTTTAGTTTGATTAGGTTTCTTCTTTTTACTCTAGGTATGTAAAAGTATAAATAGAAGTGTGTGTATTTCTTGCTCATTTCAACAAGTTTCTGGATATATAGTGATATCTCTGACATCTTTACTATCTTGTTTAGAGGAACATAGAAGAATATTTCTTCTTCTCCACGCCAATCATAAGGTGTTGTTGGTTCTCTCGTGACAGCTATCACTTCTATGTCTCTATCTATACTGTCCTTTAAGTTTTCTGTGAATGAGTCAATTATCTCATCATTATTGAATAATGAAGAGACCTTTTTAGCTGTGGTGTAAGGATCATCATTATTTCCGATTGATCGTATTTTAGCTACATATTCCTCGAACGTGCTCCATATTGGTAGTGGTAAGTATTCTTGGTTAAATAATCCCTTAAACAAATAGTATCTTTCAGAGCTCTCTTTATACGCTTGACGAAGCATGTTAACTATGTAGTTGTCATCTATATAATTAATTTCATCTATTACATATCTAGTATAATGAAAGAAATCGGGTTTAACATAGTTATCCTCAATTAAGTTTTGTATAAGTATTCGAATTATTGTATCTAGCAAATTAACTTTTTGATGATAGTAAAGCCATCTATACATTTTATATCTAGCATCAAGCATGTCTTCTACTGAGCCTAGAGACCTTATATGGGTTACTAACATTAATTTATCCCGCTCTAATTCTACAATATGAATGTTTTTGATCAAGTTATCTGTATCAACTAATCCATACGGCACTCCCATACCATAGCTATCGCGCAGCAAGTTATCGAGTCTATCTGCATCGACTTGACTATCAATGATGTCTCTAAGAATGGACCATGCTGGAGGTTTAAGCAGTAGTTCTTTTATATTAGGATAATTTTTGCTTAATAATGAAGCTACATCGTAGGGATTTATTCCAGCATCAATAATGGCTTCTCTAATAGTTGTCTCCCCTATAATCAATTTATATGAGTAGTATTCGTGAACATTATTAAAACCTAAATTCGATAGCTCCTTGAAATCGCTTGGATAATGCCTCTCCAGTATTTGCCTTAGAATAGTTTCACTAGTATGAGAGAACGGGCCGTGACCTACGTCGTGAAGAAGGGCTGCGAATCTGACTAACTGCAGTATCTCAGCTAGCTCGTACTCATCGCTCCATTCGTCACGCCACCTTTTACGGTATCTACGTAGATATATTTCCATAGCATTTTTAGTTATAGAATAAGCTATCTGCATTGTTCCTAAACTATGCTCGTATCTTGTTGAGTTATGGCTCGGATAAACAAGATTTGCTAATCCTGATTTCTTAATATATCGTAATCTATCGAAGAAAGGTGATATAGTGACATCATACTCATTTCTAGTCAGTAGAATAATGCCGTGAATTGGGTCTTTTATACCAATTACGAATCTAAGACCTTTAGTAATGCTCAACTCTTTCTTCTCCATAAATCTCTTTAATCAATATTTACAGCTTTTAATGTATTTTTTATTTTTTCTATGAGATAACTTTGTTCTAAGTCTCGTATTAATCCATCAATAACTATAACAT
>JAHQWF010000066.1 GCA_029856055.1 Candidatus Njordarchaeota archaeon
TTCATAATTGATAATGGATTCGTAAACTTAGATTTTATACTATCACTGCGAGAAAGAGTTAATGAGACTATTTTTATAGAGGCGAGGCCATACTGGGTTCTGAAACTTCTGAATAATGATTTAAATAAGCGTATTTCATAACACTATTCAAATAAAATAAAGCATAAAATCTCTTTTTATTTTGCATAATACTTCATTTTATTGTTTTCAGAAGATAGAATTTATCATTGTTTCATTTCTTAGATAATTTAGATAATCTTTGCGACAGTGATAATATTTCGTCTCTTAGGCTTTGAGCATCCTCAATAATCATTGAAGTGATTTCTAATGCCACCTTTCTTATGTTGTCTATTTCAGCTCCAAGATCCTCAGCGTATTCTTTCAGCCTTTCTAAGAAAACTCTAGCTTTTTCCATTCTTTCTAAAATCTCTTTAGATGACATATTATTCAACCAATTATTTTTCATTTAGGGTATTCAGCATATACACGATACTTTGTCTTATAATAAAAAGCGGAGCTTTATTTTATCAGTATTTTTAGATAATTAAATCTAAGACGATCTAATTATTAATCAACTCACATTTTTAAATTAATGTGTTTTGGTAACCTATCCTTATGATCAAAATTCATCATGAGTAATATAACAATAGAGTTCATATAGTTCTTGATACGAGACTGAGTATCTATTACTACATTAAGTCTTATATCAGATCGTATTCTCTCGATAATATCGTTCATTATAATATTATATCTGTAGACAGATTATAGGATTCTTCAGGGGGTTAAATATTGCAACTTTTACAGCGGCTTTTCCATAAATCCAGAAAAGTCAATGCAAGAATAGGGGTTTTTGGAGAGGTTGGGGCTGGAAAAACTACTTTAGTTAATTTCATTACTCGTAATTATCTTGGTATAGACGCTGGTGACGTGACGGGCATTCCTCATGAAACAAGGAAAATTAAGGAAATAGAGAATATTGAGATCAGAGTAGATGGTGTGGAGTTAGATATATCGATAGTTGATACACCTGGCATTGCTACATATATAGATTACAGAGAATTCATTAAGTATGGTTTATCCGAAGATGAAGCAATCAAAAGGGCGAAAGAAGCCACTCAGGGGGTTATTGATGCGTTGAGGGAATTTGAGAACGTAGATATAGCAATAATAGTTGTTGATAGTACAAAGATGCCATTTAGTCAGATTAACGCAATGTTAATAGGAAATCTAGAGATAAGGAAGATTCCTTTTGTGATAGCTGCAAATAAAATCGATAAAAAAGAAGCTAAACCCGAGATAATCAGGGAAATTTTCACTAACAAGCCAGTTATACCAATATCTGCATTAACGGGGGAGAATGTGGATAAATTATTGGAAGAAGTAGCCAAGAGGATGAGGTGAATACCTTGAAGCATGGATTGCTTAAGGTAGAATATATTACTCGGGACTATCTAAAGAGAATTCGTAATAATGGGTTGATTCAATTTTTACTCAACAGAATACTTGATAATTCAGTAGTTATCTTGGAGGGCTCCCTAAACCCGCTTCTACAATCAGAACTACTTATGGAGATATTTAATTATACCGATATGCAATTTTTCGGCGTAGACATAAAAACAATAAAGAAGTTTTCTAAGAGGGAAATAACAATTATTTATCCTAGAAGAAAAGATTGGGAGTTAGATATAAGAGCTACGATTGATTATTTAAGTTTGGTAGTAAAAGCATGATTTATTATTATATTTTCAATAATTCCTTTAGCTTTCTTATAAATGTTGTACCATCCAGATTTGTTGTACACATTAACCCAAACCTTGTGTTTTTACACGATCCTTTATAATTCTTAGCTATTTCTTCTATTGTTTTGTTACATTCTTCATTTTCAACATTACTTACTATCATAGTTTTACCATAAACTGTGCTTACTAAAATACCTTTCAAATTATTGTTTTGAACCCTTTTGAGAGCTTCTAGCATTAGTTCATGCGGTATATCTATTCTCGATACAAATATATCACCATACTTCGTTGTAATTAAATTATTCTTAACGAATACCCCTATGTTATCTATGATTAGTTGACCCAGTTTCCTAATAAGATTTTGTTGATCTTTCCACTCATCGAAAAATCTTTGAACTGTCTTTGGTAAATCACGCGGCTCTACACGTAGTATGCTACAAGCTGATTTTAAGTAATCCTCTTCGCCCCAAACGTAATTCAAAGCGTTTTCCCCAGCTACAAATATTAATCTCACGACACCATCATGAATCCTTTTTGTGCCAATTATCTTTATTAATCCAGCTTCTCCCGTTTGCTTAAGATGTGTTCCACCGCATGCTTCGGATTCCCATCCCTCTATAGTAACTATTCTCAAGTTTTTATCCGGTATCGCTCCTCCCTGGTAAATTCTAAATCCATATTTTTTCTCAGCTGTGGTTCTATCTAAAACTTCAATTCTAACAGGCCTATTCTCCATAACTACTCTATTCGATAATAACTCTATCTCTTTGATTTCATCTTTCGTCAAATTCTTGTAGTGTGATATGTCTAAACGCGCCTTATCAACATCTTTTTCTGCCCCAACCTGCCAGATATGAGGACCTAGAACGGTTCTTGCTGCGGCATTCACTATATGAGTAGCTGTGTGATGCCTCATTAGAGTTATTCTTCGATTCCAATCTATTATTCCTCTCACAGGAGACCCAACTAAAGAAGTATTTATCTCTCTATCCGCTATGTGCACCACAATTCGACCTATTTTAACCACATTTATTATTCTAATTTGCTCCCCACTCGGTAATATTAAGATACCTTGATCATTGTTCTGCCCTCCTGCGCGTGGATAAAAAGCTGTTTGATCAAGAATAATGTACCTTCTTTTAATCCGCCTAATTCTCGCATCGAACTCTCTCATGTACTGATCTTCATAGAAAAGTAACCGCGTGGGTATCTCCTTTTCTAAATCCTCATGTAACTCCTCATATACTTTTTCTTCTAGTCTTAATTCTCTCTCAATTGATTCTTGAGGAGCTTTCTCTCTCCGTACGAGCTCAAAGAAATTAGGAGGTACATCTAATTCAACATCTTTCTCTTTAGCTATTTTCTCTAAACTAGTGGGTGGCAGGCCATAGTTTATATAGATGCTTTTTAATACATCATAACTAACTACTTTGAGTTTTTTCTTCTTGATTATTCTAAGGAACTCAGCAAATCCTTTCTCTAAAGTTTTACGGTATCTTTGCATTTCTACTTTCCAGACATCTTTTACAACGTCTCTTCCCTCGAGTAATCTGGGAAAACTCTTGGAAAAGTAATCTATTTGTCTCTCAAGTAACTCATCCCAATCAATATAAAAATCATGATTTTCTGCTAGTGATATAGCTCTTCTCAGGATAACTCTTAAGTTATATGCTCCTCCGACATTGGAGGGTAGTGCTCCGTCTGGAACGGCAAAGACTATAGTTTTCGTATGATCAAGTATAGCATATATAGCTTCAATTGGGCTAAGTCTCTCGTTAAGGTCCTCTAGTGATAAACCTAATTTATTTGCTATCTCTTGTCTAGATTTAATAAATCTCTCTCTTGAACTTATATCCAGCGAACCAGATAATTTAATGTAATCCACTAAAAATTTCCTATCATAACTTAACCCTACTTGCTCAACTAACCATTCAAAGACGGGACCAAAAGTTGCTTCGTAAATCGTTGGAGTTTTTTGCATAAACCATGAACTTCTTTCTAACCCCCATCCAACATCGAGAACTTTAAGTTTTAGCGGAACTACCTGACCATTCCGGTAACTATACTGCATAAAGACCCCATTTACTATCTCTAATCCATGTGAGAAAGTCTCTAAGGATGGACCGAAATTACCGCCGCCTACCCAAACATCTTCCTTATAGGTGAGTTCTATAGGTTCTATTCCCAGTACTTTTGTCATAAATTCGAAGTTATAATTAACATACTCGTTCTTCCAATACACCCATTTTTCCTTCGAATTAAAAGCATGTTGACCTCCCATCGTGAAGCTAGTGAGATGCCTCCCTGTTTTTCCAATATTATCTATGTCACTAAAATCACCACCGAACCTTAGACAGGGCTGAGGTATAACTAATGGATTAGCAGGAGGATCAACTATTCCCTCAGTTACCCAAGGCTGGAAAGCTACTATCGAAGCTATAGTAAATTCTAAATCATCTCTCCATCGAGCTACAATGGGATATGGGTCAAGAACTTCATGACCCTTTTCTTTAAAGAATAATTCCCACTTTTTTATTGTGTTATGGAGATCCCATGATGGATTCCATCGTCTATCCTCTATAAATCTATATATTCCTTCGCACTCAACATCCCCACAGGTTTCCCTATCTGGATCTAGCGTCCAGAAAAAACCACCACATACCTTGCACTGTTTTCTGATAAACCCTTTGTTCCTAAAAAAATCTACCTCGTACTCATCTCTTCCAAACTTTTTCCCTAATTCATCCTTTGATAGCATCATCTTGGATTCCTCAAATTAAGCACATTCATTCCATCTTAAATGAGCAAAAATTTACCCAGTTTCTTTTCCTTATGTTTCAATGAAATTCAACAACAATACAGTTGAACTAACTCATTAAGTTACTACCAGCATTTGATTTACTAATTAAATCCAAAAAAGCTTTAAAACCTATGTCCTTTGGATTTTTAACTTCTTTTGTGCCGATAATTCTAGATAATCTCATCATAACAGTTCGTAACAAGTTAAGCTTCTGCTTCGTTCTCAATAATAGCTTATTAGCGGTCTCTACAAGTATCTCGCCATATCTTTTAGTGATAACTAGTCCTTTCGATCCATATGAAACTGGTACATGCAGTTTCTCTGTGCTAGAAATATCCATAAAGATATGTTTAGCAATTAAATTGATTGACCGGATTCCAGATTCTTTAAACCCAAATAATCTCGCTAACCTTACAAGATAAGATGCCCACTCAACGGAAGAAACAGCAAAAGCTACTATAAATGCTTCCTGCTTAAGCCACAATACGCCTTGGGGATTATATGATTCAATTATCTTCCACATTTCATTAAAACTAACTGGTTTATGCCACTTAGCTATTCTCTTACTCTGTTCTTTTCTTTGATTATCTGGTACATCTATCAGCATAATCCTTCCAGAGCACGAAGATGTTGTGTAAATAAAAGGAATGGAATTGATAATGTCTAATAGATCCAGGATGTCTTCATCAACTTCCTTATTCCTTTTGGCTATTTCGAGTTTTCCTAGGAACAGTTTCTTTCGCTCTACAAACTCCTTAGGTAACCAATTGCCCATTTTCCATACCCCTAATATCTAATACAAGATAGCGTTCTTTATTTCTATCAATACGATAACTTATAACTCTTATTAGATCAAGGAATATACTTTAAGTAATCTCACTTAGAATACTTATATTTTGAGCTGAAATGATGATGGATCAACCGCCTAAGCTTGCGCTATGAAGATACGGTCCCTCTGATTCGTGAAATTAATTATTCCCAAAACTGTCTGTTTTTCCAATAATTAGCTTCCTTTTTTCTTAGTTCTTTAATCAATTCAAATCGATTTCCCGAATATTTTTTCAGAATATCCACAGCTGATTTTAATCCAACCCCAGTTGTAGCTACTACTAGTGCAGTAACTTCTTTATATGCTCTCCAAAACTTGCTGACTCTTTCTGCCTCTAATAATCTTTGTTCTTCATCTTTGGTTAATTTTTCCCTTCTTAAAGCGCGTTTAACTATGTCTACTAGCCCTTTATCCACCGCTTTCGTGACAGTAATTCTCAGCGCGTTGCATTTCGGACATGCTGAATAGATTCCATCCTTAACCTTTCTGATTTCATTATGACTGCACCGTAAACAGAGAAATATTACCTCCTTATTAAGCAGTTTCTCTTCGTATTTTCTATTAACTATCTCATCTAAGTTCTTTATGATATATTGAGGCAAAATTGGGGCTTGTAATGCTAGTGCTGATAAGCCTCTAGAAAACCATACACTTCTTTTTCTTTCATTAATTTCACTTAGCATTTTGATTGTTCCATTGACATCTAAGTTATTGAATATGAACTCATTAACGGCCTCGCTCATTATTGGAGTATCTCTATAGCTACTAAGTAATCTCATTATTTGACTTCTTGTTAAGTATGTATCATTGTGTATTACACCGAATCTCCTCATGACTTGGATAAAATACCATTGTAGTTCTTCTAATTTTGTATCTATTATTATTTCTTTAATTATCTCAAAAATACCTTCTTTCTGCTCACTTAAATCAAGAAGCATATTGAATGCGTCTTCTATAGCCTCGATAGCCTTCCTCTCGTTTAAATAGAAAGAAGAATAAAGAGATAATTTGATTCTATAAGCGTCGCTATCTACGCCAATTAACGGAAAATCCGCATGTTGCATGAGAACATAGCTAAGCATCAGAGCTAATGTCTTATTAATTTTGTTGCCGAATGGTGCATGAACTATTGTTAAACCTTGCCTCAGATTATACTCCACTAGAATTGTTTTGTCATCTGGTATTGGCCTATCTTCAGGGAAATTTCTCGCTATTTCAATAAATAATTTTCTAGCTTCATCACTTAATAGCAGTTTCTCGACACTTTTCATTAGTTCTTTTTTGGATCTCCAGATCCTACGTAATTCACCGACTTTGATGGCTACTTCATAGGAAACTGGCAATATATCACCAAGCCATCTCGGAGGGTGCGCTATACCATATGTAGTCATTACGAATATTGCTTTCTTCTCTGGATTTATCTCTATAACCTCTCTCGGCAATCCCCCTAATAGAAATGTATCTCCTCTGGACAGATCTAGTACATATTTTTCATCTAATTCACCAATTTTCTTTTTTTCTGTTATGTCTATTACATCATACTTTAATGTAGATGGAATTGTTGATAAATTACGGAAATAATACTTCAAAGCCCCTCTACGCAATATAATTCGCTTATTACGAAGCATTATTAATTCAATTCGTTTATGTAGAAAATCGAGCACCCATCGAAATTCTTCAAAACTTAATTTCCTGAACGGCCATGCTCTCTTGATTATACTGTATACTTCATCTCTTTTAGGCCACTCTTTTGATCCTAGATATTTTTCTCGGGCTATGCCAATTATTTGATGCGCAAGAACATCATAACTTTTCCCTATTATCTCTAATGGCTCGATTTTTTTCACTTTAATGTTTTCTACAATCGCTATAGCTTCATATAGATCATCTGGGGTAGCCGCGATAATAATACCGTTACTAGCTAGGTCAACGCCATGCCCAGATCGCCCGATCCTCTGTATAGCTGTCTCAACCCTCCTTGGACTCATGACTTGAATAACTAGATCAGCTTCACCAATATCTAATCCCAGTTCTAGTGATGATGTGGCTACTACGACGTCCAAATCATGCGCCTTAAATCTGTTTTCTACGTCGATCCTGACTTCTTTACTCAATGAACTGTGGTGTATGGCATACTTCTTGTTTCGCAAATACTTTCTCAAGTGTAGACCAAGCATCTCAGTCATGTCTCTTGTGTTAGTGAATACCAAAACTTTACCCTTTATATTCGCTACAATATCAGCGATTTTTCTTGCTATACCGTCAACGTCTATTCGTAAGCCAAAGCCAAGCTGAGTAGCTACTGGTATTATTTCAGTAGCCACCCCTTCTATTTTCACATTGAAAATTTTATTGTCGCTACTTTTTATTATTTCCCCGCCGCGACCACCCGTAATAAAACTTAGAACTTCGGTATCGTTGCTTATAGTAGCGCTCAAAGCTATTATTAAAAAGTTGTTCTTGATTTCCCTTAACCTTTCTAATGCGACTGCTAGTTGGCAACCCCTTTTGCTGCCAACTAAAGCATGTACTTCATCTATAATCACGTATTTTAGATTCTTTAGAGCCAGCCTTATTTTTGGACCACACAAAATAGCTTGCAAGCTTTCTGGAGTTGTAATTAACATTGTAGGTGGTTTCTTAGCCTGTTTCCCTCTTCTAGAGGATGGAGTATCACTATGCCTTATTTCTGCAGTTAAATTAAGTTTAGTTGTGATCAACGGTATTAGTCTCCTAAATATATCTCTGTTAAGCGATCTTAGAGGTGTAATATACAGAATTTGAATGCCTTCCTTAGCATCTCTATCAAATAGTATTTTACTTATAACGGGAAACAATACTGCTTCGGTTTTACCTGATCCCGTAGGCGAGATAACAAGAAAATTCTCACTAGTTGACTCATGAATCAAAGGTATAGCTTTACTCTGTATCTCTGTTGGTATCTGATAGCCAAGCTCTCGTATTGCTTGTCTTAATTCTGGATGCAAAATGTCAAAAACATTCCTCACTTTAACTCACTTTTCAAGTACTCTAGCTCTTGAAGAATACTCATTGCAAACGCGTTTATTGTTTCTATAATTATTTCTTTTTGCTTATCATCCAATTTGTTCGCTACTAACTCATTTATTTTGCTCTTTTTAATCACATCTATATGATGCGATATGATTTCCTTTTCATTCCAAAGTAATAATTTAGTATGATTACGTGTAAATATCGTTAATTCATTTATTAAATTTAGACAACTACCTAGGTCATCGCATGTTGATATCTTAACAAGCTTTTTTCTAATAGCCTTAAAATCGTTTTTCATTAAGAATCCAGAGTCTATTAGCATATAAATTATGCTTTCTAATGCGTTCAATAGATTAAATATCTCTCTTATCTTACTGTATTTCTTCATCAGAACCCTCTCAGTCAAAAGGGATTTTTCAGTGCTGCATTTCAGGCTTAATCGCCCCGCCGATTGGAGGCTCAGAGCTGGTGCCATACTTCATTTTTTCCGACGAAACTCTCCTTCATCATACAATTCTCCCGGCGGGGCTATCTTCACACATCAGGCGGCCCATCGGTTCATCATGGATTCAGAGGCGCTGGGAATCATCACGAATATTGTTGGGTTCGCTAAACAATACCTCTATTCTTTAAATTCAAAGATCTAAAATAAATTTTAATTTTCTGTAAGAGGCCCTACCAGCGATTGTTACGAAGATGGAGAAAGCATAAAGAAAATGCATTATACCCGCTCTACCTTTGTATTTCCTCCACCATGTTCTAATTATGGGAGGCATGCAAAATGGGTGATTATTTGTCCATGATTTGAGATATCTAAAGAATTCTCTGTCTGTATGAGGGTCACCTATGCTTGGCCATGATGAAGGATAATTTACAGGAATTAGAATAGCGGTCTCTAGCCAGCCCCCTTCTGGAGCCCCAAACAATTCAAAAGCATTTATTTCAACAATAAATCTCCTATCATTGCTCTGGCTTAGTCTTAGATTGCGGAAAGGAAAGGTAGGATCTATTTTTTTCCACTTATTAAAAAGTTCTATCTCTCTCTTTACCCTTTCTTTCCACATGTAGTTTAAGGGGCCAGCTACGATATCTATCTCGGGGATATCGCTTAGAAAATTCCAGAAATTTACTTTCTTTTTCAAATTAGGTTTGTGCACTAATTTTATCTGAGGGAATTTCCTAAACATTTCTATATCACTAGCTTTCTTTTATAAGCAAATACGCTCCTTCCGCTAAACATATATCACATTTTGATTTATCTGAATAATTAACGATTTTTAGTCTCATCCATACATGCTTTTTGCCACGCTCTTCAAGGCAATTTTGGCAAACCCATATTCCTCGTTTAAATGGAGATAGAACAAATTTCGCTTCTGCTCCACAAATATTACATTCTATCTTCTCTCTTGATTCTATTCGAACTATAAACGTGTTTTTTAAGTTTCCCTGCAAAGTTAGGAGTGTTAAACATTCATCACACACATATATTTTTTCTTCAAGCGTCTTCCCTGACTCTACTGTGATTTTATCAATCATGACCCAAACACCACTTATTTCCTAATGAATAATATCTGCTTTCGATTTAGTCGTTAATATAGAGACCTTAAGACTCATAGCATTTTTATTAATTTCCATTGTATTCTTCTTCAACAAATAAACTAGCAAAAAAGCTATTGAATTACCTTAATTAATCACCTTGGTGTGATGCAATGTCTACTAAAAGCCAGGAAATATTAACTAAATGGAAGGAATTTATGGCTAGATTTAGAAGCGCTAGGAAAGCCAAGAGAAGACGATCCCACAGAAAAAACGTACTAGAAGAAAAAAGGAATAGTTGGTAAGTAATATCCCTATACGTACGTATTTAAAAATAATTTTTTTATCAATATTTTTGTACTGTCATAATTAACCAAAACTAATATCATCTTATATGTTATAGGGGTGCCTTGATTTTGGAAATTCCATTAAGAAAGAATCTCTACATTATACAAGCAAAGGATAAATCGATTGATGAGAGAATGAATGCTATAAAAAATCTCTCCAATTACAATATAGCCGATATAGAGTCTAACATTACAGTGATTTTTTCTATTATCGATCCCGTATTATCTCGAGCACTCGCTGGAGATGTAGAAGAGAAACGATTACTGCGGGCGTATATAAGACAAATAAGTATTATCTCGGAGAAATCTGAGAAGCTACCTAGTCAATTTATTGATTTTATTATTGATCTACTGAAAAAATATCATGAAGCCTCATTCGATGTTGAAACAACATTAACGCTTGTAGAGTCTCTATGTTATCCTCTACGACGAGAACCCTGGCTTTTCTTTAACATAGCTTCATTATTAAGAGAAATAATAGATACACATAATGTACTGAAAATTTACTTAGCGTTTTTAAAGCTGTTAAGTGATGTAGCGTGGGAAATACCCTATGTAATCAATGATTTTGAGGACGTATTACGGGACTTGCTTTCTAGTGATAATCTCGAGATAAAACAAGCAGCGATTAAAACATTGATGAAGGCTGGTAGAAAAAGTTTTCTTGCAGTTAAAGGTTTCGTGAAAGATTTTATCGAGAAAAAGGAAACCATAAAGGATCGAACATATCTTGAACTTCTTACATCTCTTAGGATACCCAAGGATTATGAAAATATTGCTCGCGAGATATATAATTTGGTTAAAGCAGAATACATAGATAAGTATAGAAAGGATGAAGAGAAAGCTTTTGGGATTCTATCACTAGCTCAGTTATTAGCTAGAGAAGAACTCGGGGATCTTCAAGAGTTACTAGTGAATGACATCATGAGCATATTAACTGATAAATCATCTAGCGAAATTTTTTTAAAAGGAGCCATTCAGTCCATAATGTTGCCAAACTGGAATAAAAAGATTTCACTTAATCCTCTTTACGATGAGCTAGTTAATCTATTCAGTTATGGGAAACTTGGTTCTAAAACAAAGGCGCTTATATTGGAATCTCTATTGAGAATAACATTGCAGAGAGATGAATTGGTAGAGAATTTTGTAAAGAATCTATTAGAATTCCTAGATTTCACCACTGACGCGGAAATAAAGAAGAAAATCATAGATCTAATAAAAGCAATGTTTCACATCGTAAGGGAGACAGAATTAGTTTCCGATATAGCTTCTAAGATGCTTGAGATAGTGTCCAATATTGTTGAGAAAGATTATTTACGAAATGGTGCTGGAGAAATATTAGAATTAATCGCCAATACTAGACCGGACACAGTTGCGGATTATTCAGATAAGGTATTGAGGATATTTCAAGAGATATCTGATTGGATTACGAGGGATATAGCTATTAAAGTAGCTGGGGAAGTATTAAAGAAATCTAATGAACCTAACGAATATTTCATTAAAACTCTCATAAATGGCTTATTTGATGAATCTATCTATATAGTCTCGCTTGACTACCTAAATATTGTCGCTTATAAATTCTCCGATACTTTAATGAATTACCTTAATGATTTAAGGAAAATGACGGATGAATTAGCAAAACTAGAAGAAACAATACTTTCGGAAGAGGGGCTAGAAGCTTATTATCATTATGTAGAGGAGCCAAAAAGGCTTTATGTTAGAATCTTAACAACACTAGCTTTAAACACTCAGAGTTTAGATAAAGTTAGAGAAATAATAACTATACTAATTGATGTATTAAAAAATGAAAATAATGAACTTATTATTAAAGATATTGCAAACTCTCTCCGAGAAATTACGCTTATTACTGAAGCCTTAGAAGATTATGTAAAAGAAATTGCAAAAAAGAATAACTGTGTAGAAAAATTGAATAAATATGGATTTAATATTTAATTTGGTGATTTATAAATGATACGAGCTATTGTGATATTTGATTCCCGTGACAGGGAGATTTTCTATACGAGCTTTGCGAATTATGCAATTAATTTGTCCTTTACATCTAATATAGTATTGAGCATAAAAGATCTCTTAGCTAGAAGATTTGAGAATATAATAGTTGGTAAATATAGTCTAGGATTTCTTTTCGAGCCAGATTACTCAATACTTGTTCTAGCAGATCGATCTAATAAAGCATCAGAGATATATGAAGTAACAACGATGATTAACAATGCACTTACATCGATATCTGAGGATGGAATTACAGAGGAAACATTTCAGGATTCATCCAGGAGGGATAGCTTTGAAGACGAGTTAGAAGAAATCGTAAAGAAAATACCTATTAAAATTACTTTCGTTGGTAGTGGTGGTGTCGGAAAAACAACGATGGTCAGATTGTTGGCGAGAGGAATAGTGAGCCACGAATATCAACCAACTATTTTCGCAGATGTAGAACACTTGGACATTACAATAGGAGCATTCTCTATCTCCCTATTTACTGTTGCGGGACAGGAACAATATAGGAGGACGTGGGACGTAGTAAGTGAAGCAACTGATATAGTTATCCTCGTGCTGGATAGCACACCAGACAATCTAAGAGAGATGCGTGAGACTATATATCCTAGGATTAGACAATTAGCGCCATATGCTAGGTATGTGGCAATAGCTAATAAACAAGACTTACCTAATGCTATACCTCCCGCTATCATAGAAGAGCAGTTGGGTATTCCTACTTATGGCATGATTGCAGTGCACCCAGAGGCACGTGAAAAAATGCTAAGCATTCTAGAAAGGATTATCTCTGAAACCCCCTAGCGCATCTTCCGTTCCCATTTTGTTATTACTATCATACAATTGCGTCAAAAGAAAACGTTTGAACTTCATATAGTCCTCAAAACTTATTAGACCTTGATTATATTTCGCATCTAGATCTTTAAGTAGTTCCTTAATAACCGAAGCATTTTTACTATTATAATTGCTTTGAAATTCTCTCTGCTTAGTTTCTTCTCTTAAATTTAATGCTGATGCAATACCCTTTTTTAGCTCTGTTATAGTATCAATTATCTGTGATTTCAGTTGAAATACACGATCTCTAATACTTCTTGTATTTGGTTTAAGAACCTTATATTTCGTTTCTATATTGCTATAAGAACTCTCATATATCGTTTTGCTCCTTAATTCATCAATTGATGAAATTGCTTTCTCTGCCACATCAGGTTCCGTCTTTAGGAAATATTTTTTGCCATTCAATAATTCTATACATATGCCATTAGTAAAAAATCTTTTACAATGTGACACGATAACAAACTCATTGATATTTATTCTTCTCTCTACATTCATTTTAGTTGGGTTTAAGACATATATGTGCATGCTTGTGATAACAATAACCTTATCTTCTGTGAAGAAGATTTCTAGAACCTCTATGGCTTTAAAGTTTTCATGCTGATTAATAGCTCTAATGACATTCAAGCTTTTTTGCAGCTCTTTTTGCGTTCTCATAACTCTCTTTGCTATTTGCTTAATACCATATGCATAATCATGCAATCGACTATTAAACTCCTCCAGCAGATTGTTTATTAGAGACAATTTGGCGGTTCTATCATCAATTAAAATTCTTTTTGAGGCTTTTCGGAACTCAAGTATAAATTGTGTTAACTCATCTTCCAATCTCTCTATCAGGATTCCAATATTCGTGTATATGTCCATTACTTCTGAGACATAACCATTTTTATCAAAATAGTGCCTAGCTTCGTCTTTTGAAATCAAATTAATTATTTGCTCTATTTTCAGCACAATTTTGTCTATATACTCTCTCACTTTCTCTACTTTCTGCATAAATTTGTGAAAATCATGTCTCATCCTGATAAATACTGTCTTTACCAGCAAGATATTATCATTACCGCAATTTGGGCACTTCTTTCTTATTAGGTAAGGCTTGATGTTATGTATTTTGAGCCTAAAGAAATACTCGCATCTTGGACAATAGAATACTTCAGTTCCTTCCGAGACGCTTGTTTCTATCGACAATAAATGTCCCCTCAGTATCCCTGTCTTCTAGTAGATAAAAGAAAATATATTGTGGCTTTTCTTTAGCATTATTAAAAAAGAGGGAATTATCCATGTATTCTCTAGATAATTATTATGAGAATTTCAAAATACTTTGACTTCTTGGTAAAACATCTCTAATGCTAAACGATAATAGGATAAGAAGAGTTAAAAAGAATAAATAATATCTTTAAATTCGAGATGAGATCATTTTGGTGACGAATTATGTCTGAGGAAGAACTACGGGGTAATGTAAAATACGTGTCTGTTAGCAAAATTAAGGAGGGACATTACATAATTGTTGATGGCGAGCCAAGTAGGGTTGTCTCTATTGCCAAGAGTAAGCCAGGTAAACATGGTGCTGCAAAAGCGCGGATAGTGGCTGTTGGAGTATTTGATGGCATTAAGAGAACTATAATTAAGCCCGTTAGCGATAAATTACCTATACCGATAATTGAGAAGCGAGAAGGGCAAGTAATTAATCTATCTCCTGAAGGAACAGTAGAAGTAATGGATTCTGAGACTTATGAAGTATTGGAAATGCGTTTGCCAGACGATCCTTCATTAAGGGATAAAATACAGCATGGCACCTATGTTGAATATTGGTTAATGCTAGGCAGGCCAAAAATCGTTAGTCTTAAGCGCACAAGAGAATAAATTATCATGCATGGTCTATTTCGACACATGGTGATTTTATTTGTCAGAGGTATCAAAAGAAGCTATCAAAACTTTTGAACGCGCGGGTATGATAGCTAAAAGAGTAAAAGAGGAATTGATTCCTCAGTTAGTGAAACCTGGGGAAAAAATCCTTAAAATCACTGAGGCTATAGAGGAGGAAATATTGAAGCAAAAAGCTTATCCAGCTTTTCCCACAAATATCGCAATTGATCATGTGGCTGCGCACTACACACCTTTAGAAGAGAGGGATAAGGATTCTGTCATTCCACCGGACAAGATTGTTAAGGTTGATTTTGGTGCACATATAGATGGTTACCCTGTAGATACTGCCTTAAGTTTCTATTTTGGAGAAAATGATGAAATTTTCGAGATGATAAACACTGCTCAGGAAGCCTTTAAAAAAGCAATTGAAGTAATCAAACCGGGGATTGAGCTTACACAGGTCGGTCATGTGATCGAAGACTATGTTAATGAACGTGGTTACAAGGTCATAGAAAATTTGAATGGCCATAAATTGGAACAGTATCTATTACACGGTGATAAAGAGCTCCCAGTTAGTTCAAGAACAAGGACCCCTGGTAAAATCGAGAAAGGCGAGGTATACGCGTTGGAGATATTTGTAACGAAAGGAGCAGGATGGGCTAAAGCTATCGATGATATACGAATTTATAAGGTTATAGATGAATTACCTAAACGTCTACCTATTCATTTAAAGTCTGCCAGAGCTGTTCTGAGCGAAGTTCTTCGAGAGAGAAAAGGATTGCCGTTTACTCCTAGATGGTTACTTAAGAAGTTTTCTTATCCAGAAATAAGGATCGCTATCGCTTCGTTAGAGAGAATAGGAGTCCTTATTCCGTATCCAGTATTGGTGGAAAAAGATAACAAGCCTGTCGCACAATATGAAGAGACAATACTTGTCACTGCAGAGGGCGTAAAAGTATTAACCTAGTTTTAAACAAACAAGTATATTTTAAATATGAAACGAAGGATTCATCAATAAGAGATAGTAAGATTAGGCATTTTACGGTGAGTAGGATTGTCATCATCTGCTAAAGAGAAAAACGATCCCTTAAAAGTCGGAATAGTATACATATATGCCAGCAAAAACAATACGATAGTTCACATTACAGATGCAACCGGTGCGGAAACAATATCCAGAAAGTCTGCTGGGATGTACACTGATGCAGATCGCAATAAACCGACCCCGTGGGTAGCAATGCTAGCAGCTAAAGCCGCCGCTGAAGAGGCTGTTAACGCTGGAATATCGAGAGTAATCGTTCGTGTCCGAGGACAGGGAGGAAATAGATCACCTCAACCGAATAATAGAGCCGTAAGTGCAGCAATAAAAGCGATAGTGAGAGCTGGATTAAGAATAATTGCTATTGAAGATGTTACGCCGATACCTCACGACTCAATAAGAAAGCCTGGAGGACGTAGAGGAAGACGTGTATAGGAGGAGATTAAATAATGAGTCCTGCACCTCGTGTCAAAAAGAAACGCCGTTTATGGATAACTGCTTATGCCCCGGATATCTTAGGTGGTATGGACAGACCATTAGTAAAGGTACTTTGTACTGCCCCTTCCGATTTAATTAACAGGATTCTGACTGTAAAAGGTACTGAGTTCACACGAGATTTTGAAGATCGTGGGATGAATCTGTACTTTAGGATCATTAAAGTCACACCTGCTGGTGCCCAAACAACACTTATAGGGCATGAATATTCTAGGGAAATAATCTCTTCTAAAGTTAGAAGAAGGATGTCTAGGGTTGAACTAATTACTCGATTATATACAAAAGATGGGAATAGAGTTAAAGTAAGTGTGCTAGCTATGACTGCGCATAGATGTAATTATACTCATAAGAAAGAGATAGGGAGAATTCTGGAAAACACATTAAAAGAAAAAGCTAAAGATTATGGATACGAAGAATTCATCTATAATCTAGCAATACGAAAGGCATGGCATAACGAGATGACAAAAAACGCTAACAAGATTTATCCTATCCGAGAATTCCTGGTATATAAGAGTAGAGCGGAAACCGTAATTGTTCCGCCAGATGAAATAGAGAAAGCTGTAGAGGGCGAGGAGGAAGTAGAAAAACGTGCAGAAACATATGTGGTTAGAAGATAAACAATTTAATACAAAAACATTCACTTTTTCTTAAAAAAATATCCGTCTTATTCTACATAAGCACCCATATCGCTTAACATTTTATCTATTACTTCTAGAGCCTCCAAAACCATCTCTTCTGATTTCGCTCCAGTGCACACTATTCGCCCAGATCTAAAGAGAAGCATAACAACCCTTGGATTTTGGAGCCTATACACCGCTCCCGGAAAAATCTCTGGCTCATAGTGCACATTCTCACGACCTAACATCGCAACTAATTCTAGATTAATTGGTTTGCCTAAATCTGCACTAGCTACTATATTTTGCAACTTTATTTCAGGCCTCTCATCTATCTCTACTCCCGCTCTCCTAAGAAGATCAACTAAAGTGTTCGCAACCTTATCTAATTCCTCCTTATTTTTAGCCCCTGTTATCACTATATTCCCGGAACTAAATATCAATAAACTTGCACGGACATCTAATCTTAATTTAAGTATCAAACCAGGAAACTCCTTTGGTTGATGTCTAACTATAAATGGCCATTCTTCATCAATCATTCTTCCAGATCTATCATGTTCTTCCTGAATTTCACTCTGTAGTCTCAATAACTGCTTATAGAGCTCTTGTAAATCTAGTGTTCTCCCTAAATTAGCGCTTCCAACACAATTTTCAATCTTAAATTTAAATCTTGATTCAGAATCGCTTTTATTACTTGTCAACTCTTTCGCCTCAGCTCAAATTTCCTTAAACGAATATAAAAAGGTTATGACACTATTTTAGATTAAAGCTTTTCCTAGTCTAAATTTTCGTTAAAATTTTTCATGCCTTTAGATTTTGAGAACAATTTACATTTTCTTAACTCTTCGTTTTTTATATCGGTTATATCTAGCTAGATAATATTCATACCAATCATTATCGATTTTCCTTATCCCTTTAGGGGAAATGTATACTTCAGTACCTACCTCAACGATCCTGCCTATAACTAATAATTTATCTCCTTCCCTTATCTCATTAGTTATCAATTTTCTCTCATTTTCTTCTCCAAACAATTTAACTTCAATTATTCCAGTAGGATCCTTTACCTTGATTACCGTTAGCTTATCCTCTGGATAATCACTTTTTTCTACTACCTCACATATCAATTTAACTTCTTTTATACCTTGTTCAATACAGTCCTTAATCTCATTAAGCATAATTATTGGTATACCTGGCATATTTCATCACTACTTATAATATTTCAATTGTTTTAACTATTATTTTGGCAATCTCTGTCTTTTTCTTATTGAATATCTCTATTACCTCTTCGTGCGTTATTCGTTTTTGGATCCCCGCTGCGTAATTAGTTACTACGCATATCGAGGCATAGCATATTTCTAGCTCCTTAAATAAGAATACCTCAGGTGAGGCAGTCATGCCAACTAGGTCGCCACCAATAATCTTAAAGAACTTTATTTCAGCTGGCGTTTCGAACCGCGGTCCCTCTGTACAGACATAGACACCTTCTGGAATAACCTTAAATCCTATTTTAGAAGCGGCTTCAATGATTTTATTCCTCAGTTCTCTACAATAAGGCTCTGTAACGTCTGTATGGACAACACCTTTCTTTACGGTGCCATCCCTCATTTTTATTGAAAAAGTACCATCAAAGAACGTGTATTGCCTCGTTTTTGTGAAATCAATGATTTGATTTGGTACTACCAAAGTTCCAGGTCTTAGATCCTCCCTCATAGATCCTACCGCGTTTGTTGCTATTACGTAGTTTACTCCTATTTCATACATTGCTAAAGCGTTCGCCAAATAGTTAATCTTGTGAGGTGGAAGAGCATGCCCTTTCCCATGTCTCGCTAAGAAAGCAACTTTCTTATTCGCTATTTCCCCAACTTCTAATTCAACATCACCAAACCGCGTTATAATTTTCTTAGTTCTCTTATTCTTCAGATTAAATAATTCATAGAATCCAGAACCCCCAATAACGCCGATATTTACTTTCTCTATTTCCATCTCAAATCAACTTTGAGAATTATGCTTAATTTTTCCCAGCGTAGTAATTTTATATGCCCCATTGCATTAGATATCAATATGATTTTTTTAAAATAAAAGATTAGAGTTATTCATCAGGAATTTTGAGCACTAAGATTAAAAAACATAAATAGTCTTTTGTATCAGAACATAATAATGCCAAAACTTTTATCCATATGTTTACTATGATGATGTATCTCAAATTGCGATACCAAAAGTATTGATACTTCAAATAGTTATTAATGGCCTTGAGGGTTAATTATGAGCAGGAGAAGAAGTAGCAGAAAAGCAGATAAGAAGAGAGATATCCCAGAGAACATAGCGAGTCAATTTATTAAGCCACCGACATTCAGACACTTAGTCAGAATAGCTCATATTGATGTACGGGGCGATGTACCTCTATTATATGCGCTTGCTGATGTTAAGGGTGTCGGATACAGCTTAGCGCAAGCTGTAATTAAAACATTAAACTTAGAGCCTTTTAAGCCGGCCGGATTTTTGACCGATGAGGAAATATCCAAGATCGAAGACGTTCTACGTGATCCAATAAAGTACGGTATTCCTACTTGGATGGTTAATAGACCGAGGGATCCAGAGACTGGGGAGTATCTACATTATATTGGTCCAGATTTAGATCTTAGAATCCGTCAGGATATAGAATTAATGAAACAAATTAAGTGTTGGAAAGGCATAAGACACACATTAGGTTTGAAGGTTAGAGGCCAAAGAACTAGAACCACTGGTAGAAAAGGATTAACAGTTGGTGTTAGAAGAAGGAGAGAATAGGTGATATGAATGGGGGATCCTAAGAGGCAAAGAAAAAAGTATGTGACTCCATCTCATCCTTGGCAGAAAGATAGGCTGTATGAAGAATTAATGCTTGTTGGAAAATATGGTTTAAGGAACAAGAGAGAGTTATGGAGATTAAAAACGATATTGTCAGAGATACGAAGTCGAGCTAGAAAACTGCTAGCAATACCCGAAAGCGAACGTAAAAAAGAAGAAGAGGCTCTGATACGTAGACTCTACATAATGGGTGTATTAGATAAAAATGCTGTTCTAGACGATGTCCTCAACCTCACAGTTGAGGATTTATTGAAACGTAGATTGCAGACAGTCGTATATGAGAAAGGATTGGCTAAGACGATTAATCAGGCGCGCCAAATGATAGTTCACAGACATATAATGGTAAGTGGTAGAATTGTTACCGCTCCAGGATACATTGTGAAAAGAGATGATGTTGTCGAGATCCACCCCCGATCCGCTTACATAAAATTACAAAAAACTATTGAAGAAGCTCTTAGCGGGATTAAAGAGAGCGAGAGCGCAGCATGAGTAAATCATAGCAATTAACTATGTACGACATTATCTTCTATAATTCTCACTAGAAATTATCTTGTTGTTTAGCTTAAGGCTAGAAATCTGTGTGGTGCAGAATGAAGAGAAGTAATGTTTGCCTCGTCGCTTCTTCACTAGATCCTGCTAGCATGAATATGGTGGAGAATCTTATTGGTTTAGCCAATTGTGAGACAATAAGAAGAACTAATCAATATGAAATTTATAGTTGCGAGGAAATAAGAAGTCCAATGTTAATCGTTAGATCCGATTTAATTCATCTTAAAGAGCTACCGCCTATTAATCCAGCTCCAAGTAGATTAGTTTTTCTTAGCCGTCACTCTTCAGCTTCTAAAACTTTGTCACTATTAATGCATTTTACAGGCAATTGGACAAATAATAATGAATATGGTGGACAACCCAAATCCCTAGGCTTATCCGATCCTTTGCTAGGTAAAATTATTTTTCTTGAATTAAATAATAAAGTATCTGAACTTGGGTTTGACGGGATACCTATATCTCTCGAAGCAACACATCACGGACCAACCGAATTAGATAAGCCACTTATATTTGTTGAGATAGGTAGCGATCTCGATGCTTGGAGAAATCGTGAACTTGGGCATCTATGGGCAGTAACAATAATCGATGCTATAAAGAAGATAGATAATGGCGATCTTCTATCTAGATATGAAGTTGCCTTAGGTTTTGGGGGACCGCACTACGCACCTAATTTTACCGAGATAGAGAAAAAAACGCACATTGCTCTTAGCCATATAGCCCCTAAACACGTTGTAGACAATTTAGATGCGGATCTTCTATCCCAAGCAGTAGAACGCTCTGCTAATCCTCCAAAATTAGCAATATTAGATTGGAAGGGTCTTAATAGCAATCAGAGAAATAAAATACAGACCTTACTTGAAGAATTTACTGATTTAGAAATTGTACGTGCGAGAAAATTACTGAGGAAAATTTAGTTCTTTAGAGCATTCACTTGCTTGCTACTCTCTTCGCTTTCAGTCTCTTTATAGCATATTCTAGAATAACCTCCGCTAAGTGATTAAATGCCTCATTTATATTCTCCCCAGTCTTAGCTGAAGTCTCCAAATAGGGAACCTCAATCCCTACTTGCTTACTAGCTAACTCTGCATATTTCCTCCCAACCTCAGGCGAAAGAGCATTTGGATGTTTATCTCTCAAATCAATCTTATTACCGATCAAAACAAATGGCAATACACCGCCAGCATTCTTCCACAACTCACTAATCCATTTCGGAACATTATAATAAGACCTAGCACTAGTAACATCAAAAATTACTAAGGCAGCCTTAGCCCCTTTATAGTAAAGTGGCCTAACTTGATCCCACGTGGGTTGCCCAGCCAAGTCCCATATGTTCCATTCGATTAATATTTTCCCGAATCTTTCATCCGTGTAGATTGTCCTCTTTATGTAGAAGTTTGCGCCGATCGTTTTTATGTACTCGTGCGTAAAGCCTTCCCCTAGGTACCGTCGTGCGATGGATGTCTTTCCAACGCCCCCATCGCCAATTAGAACTACTTTAAACCTAACAAGTTTCACTGACGGTTTAGATCCCCCCGAAGACATATTTTACACCAATATATTAGAATAAAAGTGTGGAAAAACTAATTAAGAACACATAGGAAAACTTTATTTAAAAGTTTTTAGAACAAATTTTTTCTTTTTCAACATATCAATTAATTATCCTTTTTTCTTTCTCTTTGTTCCTAAATCTCTAATAAATGCCAATAGTGCTGTTAATTGAATATAATCTGTAGCACCCATAGATAATCTATAATCTAAGTCACTTATAAACTTCAATAACTCTATTTTATCCTCTGACGCAAGATCTATCACTTTCCCTCTACTTAGCACTCTGTAAAATTCTTGCAGGAGATCCTCTCCAGACACCCCCTCTTCTACCAACACACGTATTAGTTCTTTTCTAGCTTTCTCGAAATCCCCATTGTATGCAAGTTTAATCATTTCTTCAACTCTTTCTGGATAAACTAATCCAGCGGTTTTGTAAACAACTTCCCTTGTCACGGGAACATTCAGATACGCAACACTTTGAAGTAAATTAATAGCTTTTCTTAAATCACCTTCACTTATCTCAATAAGCGCTTCCAATCCATCTTCTTTCAGATCTACCCCCTCTTTTTCCGCTATGCATCTTAATCTACTGGCTATAGCCTCCGTTGAAAGCCTTTTGAATTTAAAAACGGCGGTTCTAGATTGAACAGGTTCTATGATTTTTGAGGGATAATTGCATATCAATACGAATCTCGTAATGTCTGCAAAATTCTCCATTGTTCTTCTTAAAGCATGCTGAGCTTCCCTAGTCATGGAGTCCGCTTCGTCTAGGATCAATATCTTGAACGGTATTTCGCCCACTATCCTTGTTCTTGCGAAATCTTTTAACTTAGTCCTCACCATATCTATTCCTCTCTCATCAGAGGCATTTAGTTCCAATACATAATTCCTCCAATTTTCACCATATAAGTCGTGCGCTAAAGCTAGAGCTGCTGTAGTCTTACCTGTCCCTGGAGGTCCAGCAAACAGCATGTTCGGTACATTTCTGCTCTTAACAAATCTCTTTAAAGCTGTTATAACTTCTTCCTGATTAACAATTTCATCGAGCGTTTTTGGACGATACTTTTCTACCCAAAGCGCCTCTTCTAATTCTGAAGAAGACAAATACTTCACCCATTTTTATTATACACTTTGAGTACTATCATTTACTCCAAATAAAAAATATATATGTGATTTTTGACTAGTGTCTATTGTATTCTTAATATCAACGTTTTCAGTTAGTCATTCATCTTTCAATTTGTATATTACTTATATGTCTCATATGTATTATCGAAAAAGAAGTAATTGATAGTTATTTGCGTTTCAAAAGCCGATCATTAGGTAGATAAACTTGGTAAAGGATGTTGAACTTACTTTATTTGAACCGATTATACCTGGGGAGTTACTAGGAAAAGAAGTTATAGATGCTGAAGCTAGACGCGTCGGTATTGTTAGGGGTATTAGACTAAGATATCCGCCCTTAAAAGCATTCTTAATAATACGTGGAAAGGAATTAGAGATAGACATCCCAATTGATTTCATAGATCAGATAGGTAAGACTGTTGTCAAGGTGAAAAAGAGAATTGATTTAGATGAAATAACTGCTGAAGATGTTATTATCTTGATGAATGAGCTTAAGAGAGAAATAGCTGCTGAGCTAAAAATAGGTCATGATTTTTGAGCTACGAGGTATTATGTAAATGATTATTATTAAGGATCCTTTGTATGGCTATGTTAAATTTGAGGACAACTTATCCGTCATCCTGGACTCCACGGCTTTTCAACGATTGAGACGAATTAAACAAGTTTTTGGTAGTGATTTCGTTTATCCCTCCGCAAATCACACTCGATTCGAACATAGTTTAGGTGTTGGTTATTTAGCTGGTAAAGTGGCGGAACACATAGAGAGAATACTGTTGGAGATAGGAGAACCATTAACCCGCGAAGATAAACTATCACTAATTATTGCTGGATTATTGCATGATGTGGGACATGGACCCTTTAGCCATGCTTTCGAGGGCTTTTTATCTAAACTACAAATGAATCATGAGAATTTCACTCGTATAATAATTCTTGATGTGTTATCTCGTCAGATAGAGAAACTAGGTCTTGATCCCGATTATATCGCTGAGCTAGCTGCTGGATATAAATTACAGAAAGCCATTAAAAGACCATTCATGAAGCAAATAATTGGTAGCGCTATTGATGTTGATAAACTGGATTATTTGAGAAGAGATTCATATCACGCTGGTACTTTTTATGGTCTAATAGATATTGACAGGATAATAATGCACCTACGTGTTTTTGATGGGCAATTATGCGTCGATGAAAAAGCAAGAGAAGTATTAGAGTCTATGATTATGGGGAGAACACTGGCTTTTGAAGCCATTTATTATCATAAGACATCTAGATCAGCCCAAATCCTTATAGATCGCGCGATTAACGCCTCTGCAGAAGAACTTAATTTATATGAAATAAAAGATGATATAGAAAAATTCTTATCTCTAGATGACTACTCCATGTGGTATCTTCTATTACAAAATCCAAAATCTAGAGAATATATTGAGATGCTAGCTTCACGAAGATTACTAAAAGTGGCATGGGAGATAACTGGTATTGTGGATCAAAAAACAAAGAATATCATGAATTGGCTGATTAATCCGAAAGTGAGAAGCGAACTTGAAGAAATAATTGCTAATGAAGCAGGAATAGACCCAAAATATGTAGCAATAGATTTGCCATCATTGCCTAATATCCCTTATCGACACTGGATAGGAGGCGAGGAAAGGCCTATGGAGATTCCTATACTTACTAAAATCGATGATGAGTGGAAAAT
>JAHQWF010000057.1 GCA_029856055.1 Candidatus Njordarchaeota archaeon
AACCTCTATTTGTTTAATGGTATTAGAAACCCTACATTATTCATTGCTGTCTTCTCCGAAGCATTTAAACTAGAGGTTGTCCTGCTTGGTGAGTATATAATACAGAAACTTGATAAAGAGGTAGAGATAGATTCTGGCTTTATCAGAGGAGAAGTAGTTGAAAAAGTTGAGAGGATTGTAAATAGGGCAATCAAAGCAATAGAGAAGTTTTCGGAATCAACAATAAGTGAGTTACTTATTAGGTCTTTTAGAGGAATAGGTATATTAATCAGCACTGGGGCTCTTAGAATAGGACTTAATCTAGGCGATTTCTTCAGGAACCCCTATAAGTTTAAACTGGCACTCGTTGATTTATTCGGAGAGGAAGGAGCTTCACAAATCATGTTAAAGATGTTTAGGAATATAGAATCTAATTTTGGTATAGACATCCCAGACGACCTAATTAAAAGTTTAATTGATTGTGATTCTAGATTAAATTGTAAAGTTATTATAAGAAAAATTATTGAAATAATTATTGATAAGGCACTTGGGTGATGAAATGAACATGGAGAGAGTTAGAACAGGGATTTTTGAGCTTGATAAACTAATTGGAGGCGGATTTATTAAAGGATCTTTAATACTTTTAATGGGGCATCCTGGAGCTGGAAAAACTACTCTAGCAGCTTCATTTATCTATTATGGGGCTACATTATTCGATGAAAAAGGGGTTTACCTGAATTTCAATGAGAATAAAGAAGATTTCTACAAATATATGGCTGGATTCGGCATGGATTTCGAGAGAATAGAGAAAGAGGGTAAATTCAAGTACATGGATGCTTTAGCAATCATAGATCAAAATGATCTAGATGATGTAATCAAGATGTTGATTGAGAATGTAATAAATTATGGTGCTAAGAGAGTAGTTATTGATTCCTTATCAACTATTACGGATTTATTATCTCCTGAAAAAACGCGAGCTCTCCTGAGTAATACCTTTAACAAGATTTTTAGAAAGCTAGGGGTAACTACAATATTGATTTCAGACGTACCTTATGGAGAAATAAGAACTAGGCAAGGTGTTGAAGAGTTTGTCACAGATACAATAATAGTATTATATATTAAGCCAAAAGCCACTGTTTATGAGAGGGTTCTAGAAATAAGAAAAATGAGAGGGTCTGGTGCACCATTAATCATGACACCCTATATAATTAATAATGAAGGTTTTAAAATAATATTGCCTCCATCAGGACAGATAAGTGGATCTTACGATCTAGAAAAGTATGAGACGGGGATAAAGGAACTAGATTTAATGTTGAATGGAGGCATAAATAAAAGATCTTTGGTTGGTATTGTAGGTCCAGCGGGCTCAGGTAAATCATTGCTCTCTCTGCATATAGCTGTTCACAATGCATTAAAAGGCAATAAAGTGTTGTATCTTAGTTTTAGTGAATCTGAAGCGCAATTGAATCAGAAGTTAAGATTGATGGGTTATAGTCTAGATGATTTTAAAGATAACTTAATTTTCAAGAGCTTGAATCCATTTACATTATCTAAATACGAAATGTTACTTTATTTTAGACAATTATTGACAGATTATAAGCCCGATATATACATAGTTGATAGTTTAGAGCGATTTAGATGGGCGCTTGGAGAGGGGGATTTTATTGATTATGTGCAAAGACGCGTAGACGAATTAAAAGGAAATGGGTATACAACTATAGTGAATATGAATGCAATGTATCCTGAAGAGAGAGTTTACTTTGATAATGTAGCTGACACTCTCTTAGTAATCAGAGTTGATTTAGATAACGACAAGTTAAAAAGAAAGCTGTATGTATGTAAATCGTCTGATCTCTATACAATCAATTTTGTTGGAGAAATAGTAATTGATGAGAATAGAAAAATATCTATTAGGACGACTGGTCAATAATCTCGATGTCAATTCTTTTAATCTCATTATCTATCAAGATAAAGCACCCATATGAGTTGTCTATGTTATTAACAATAAACCAAGGAATCGGCCATAACTTCATTCCATTTTTATCTAATCTAGAAGGATATGATTGAGATGGGTGAGAGTGAAATACAGCTACAATCTCTAAGCCTTTCTTTTCAGCCTTTAAAATAATTTGGTACAAATCTTCAGGATCAATTTCAAATCTAACCGAGGAATTAAGCCTATTTCGAGAGAATCGAACTTCTTTAACGATTGCAGTATCTCCTTCAATTAAACCTAACATCATACCGCAGATTTCTTCATATGTTTCCTTTACTTTATTCAATATTTTAAGTAATTCTTTTCTCGAGATAACAATTTTATTTATATGCACGGCTGAACACTTCTCTTATATTGATGCTTGCAATTAATTTTTATTAAACTTCCTCTACTACTTATTTATTAAAATTCTTTTTGACAGTGTTTTTATAGATGTTGAGTGATATAAAACCCTATAAATTAGCTACTTTCTCGATCGTGGGCGCAGATTTGAATAAAGGTGATTGGGGTGTCGCGGTAGCATCCAAGTTTATTGCTGTTGGTGCACTAGTTCCCTAGGCCAAGGCCAAGGTTGGCGCGATAGCTGCTCAGGAGTGGGCAAATATATCTTTTGGACCCAAAGGATTAGAGTTATTGTCTAGAGGTATGAGTGCCAAGCAAGTTTTAGAGAAGCTTTTGAGCGATGATGGTATGAGAGAACATAGGCAAGTTGGAATTGTGGATAGCGATGGAGAAGCTGCTGCATGGACTGGTAAAGAATGTTTTGAGTGGGCTGGACACATTATTGGCGAGAACTTTGTAGCTATGGGAAATATTCTGGTAGGTAAAGAAGTTGTTGAGTCTATGGCTAAAGCGTTTGAGACGACTAAGGGAGAGCTGGTAGATAAGTTATTGGCGGAGCTAGAAGCCGGTGATATTGCTGGAGGTGATAGGAGAGGTAAGCAATCTGCAGCTATTTTGGTTGTTAGAGAGGAAGGTGGTTATGGTGGTTATACAGATAGGTATGTTGATTTAAGAGTTGATGACCATGTCGAACCAGTTAAGGAACTTAAAAGAATATTCAGGATATGGGATTTAACATTACTAACTAGAGAAGATCCTAATGATATAGTAAATCCCGTTAACGTGGCAGATAAGATTCAGGAAGCATTAAAAATATTAGGGTTCTATGAGGGTGAAATAACAGGAAAATTTGATGAAGATACTAAAAAAGCTTTAGAGAAATGGATGATGATCAATAATTTTGAAAATAAAATTCGTAAGGATGGTTACATCTGGGGAACCATCTATAGATTTCTAATTGATATGGCGAGAGAAAAGAAAAGTGGATTGAGTTAGAGTTAGTATCTATTTGGAATTAGTTTAGATTTTTCTTCCTCAATAATTTAACTTTTTCCATGAATATCTTCACGCGTTTTTGATTTACTTCATTGTTGACGTTTGAATCACGCTTAAAGTATGTACCAACTATTGCACCATCAGCATACTCTAATATTCCTAAATTTTCTAAAGATAATCCACTACCTATTAAAACTGGACCTCTATTGATTCTTCTTAATAATTTCAAAATGTTAATATCCGGAGCCTCGCCTGTTCTCTTACCAGTTATTATTGCTGCTGAAGCTAAGCCTCGCTCAAATATATCCATATAGATAACTTCAATATCTCGATTACCTATTGGTGAAGCATGTTTAACATGGATATCAGCTAATATTCCTAGTTTTGCGTTCAATTTTTTTATATGCCTCATTAGTTTTGGTGCTATTGCCTCTATAATTCCGCTATCTGTCTCAATATTCTCGACAAGAGCATTGACTCTAATGAACATTGCTTTTGTGACGTAGGCGATAGAGGAAGCTTCTATAGCGCTATTCCTAAGTAGGTTTATACCAACTGGTATAGGTGAGTTTTTAATAATCTCATTTACTATTATAGCCATAGCTGATATCGTTTCGGGATCTCTAACTCTTTTCTCATATGGTTTATCATTGAAATTCTCCACTAATATTCCATCAACTCCTCCAGAAATCAATGTTCTAGCATCTTTCAATGCTGCTTCAATAATTTCATTTAAGTCGCCATCAAATAATGGAGAACCTGGAAGAGGGTTTAAATGAACCACTCCTATAATCGGCTTATTTATATCAAAAATTTCATCCAGACTCATAATCATTTTTATAGCCCTAATTAGATTTAACAAAATAACATATCTATCTGAAACTTTAAATTTGATCATTTTTACCGATTACATGGTGCTTAGGCATGATTGATGAAGCTGTGAAAAATATTATGAGTCTATTTTTTGTGAGCTGAGAAGTAGGCTTGAGGAAAGAGGATGGGAAGTTTATGTCTTTAATAATGCAAAAGAAGCCGTGGATAAAATTCTTGAAATCATTAAAAGTGAAGGTTACAAAACTATTGGTATTCCTGGATCAAAAACAATTAGACAAATAGGGATAATATCATTGCTAGAGGAACTAGGATTAAAGATTATTCAACACTGGATACCAGTATCTTCTGAAGAAAAACAAAGATTAAGAATTGAGGAGACTAAGGCAGAAGTTTTTATGCATAGCGCTAATGCAATCACCGTAAATGGAGATATAATTATTGGTGATATGAATGGTAATAGAGTTGTCGGTAGTGTTCTAGGACCAAAATTATTAATCATGGTTATTGGATTTAATACGGTTGTTAAGAATCTGGACGAGGGTTTTGATAGGATTAGCGAATTCGCAACGAAAGTAAATGCAATTAGATTGGGTCTTGATCCTAATCAAGAGTATCAATATTTCACATTGGTTATCAGAAGAAAACCTCCATTAATCCAGAGAGGTATCATCATCTTAGTGAATGAGTGGTTAGGTTACTGATAACGGATAAAATTTTATATAGGGATTGTGATTTCATTTATAGACTTACCGTTTCAAACTTTTAGTAATTCATTTTTGGAATCTTTATATAAAGAGTCATTAGTAATTAGGGGTAGTTTTTCTTGGAGAAGAAGACTTCGAGAATACCTGGTTTTTACAAATTACCTATCGAAGAGAGAGTTAAGATTATTAAAGAATTTGCTAATTTAACTGATGAGGAAGTTGAGTTATTGAAGAAAGTTGGTGCGCTGGATTTTAAGATTGCAGACATCATGATCGAGAATGTTGTGGGCACATTCCCTATTCCCTTAGGTATCGCAACTAATTTCCTGATAAATGGTAAGGAGTATTTAGTTCCAATGGCTATTGAGGAGTCCTCTGTCGTTGCTGCCGCTAGTAATGCTGCTAAGCTATGTAGGGCTGGAGGCGGAATTACTTCTATAGCTACGGAATCCATAATGATAGGCCAAGTTCAATTAACGAAAGTTAAGGATCCATATGGTGCCAAGGTTAAGATACTTGAGCATAAGGATGAGATTCTTAAAATAGCTAATGAACAAGATCCTGTACTTGTTAGATTGGGTGGCGGTGCAAAAGACATAGAAGTACGTGTGGTGCATCACCCGCTAGCTGGATCGATGGTTATCGCTCACTTATTAGTTGATGTTAAAGATGCTATGGGAGCTAATGCAGTTAATACAATGGCTGAAGCTGTAGCCCCATATATAGAAGAGATTACTGGTGGACGTGTTTATCTAAGAATAATTTCTAACTTAGCTGATAAAAGATTGGTTAGAGCTAGATGTATTGTTCCAAAGGATGTGCTTGGTGGAGAAGAAATCGTGGATGGTATAGTGTTAGCATGGGCTTTTGCTGATGCTGATCCATATAGAGCAGCTACACATAATAAAGGTATAATGAATGGTGTTGATGCGGTTGTGATAGCTACGGCAAATGACTGGAGAGCTGTTGAGGCAGGAGCGCATTCTTATGCTGCGAGATGGGGGGTTTATAAGCCACTTAGTGTGTGGGAGAAAAACGATAATGGCGATTTAGTTGGAACGCTGGAAATGCCTTTAGCTGTAGGGATAATTGGGGGTGCTACTAGGGTTCATCCAGTTGCACAATTATCTTTAAAAATCTTAGGAGTAAAAACAGCTAAAGAGTTAGCTGAGGTAATAGGTGCTGTAGGTTTAGCTCAGAACTTAGCTGCTCTAAGAGCTTTGGCTACAGAGGGAATTCAGAAGGGTCATATGAAGTTGCATGCTAGGAATATTGCTGTGATGGCTGGAGCAACTGGAGATTTGATTGATAAAGTTGCTGAAATACTGATTAAACATGGTAGAATAAGATTTGATTATGCGAAAGAAGTGCTGGAGAAGCTAAAACGTGGAGAACCAGTTGATTGAATCTTCATTTTTCTATTTTATTTCTGTCTCATTTTCCAGAGATTTCTTACACATTATGACTATTAATTAATCACATTGTTCTCTTTCACATTGAAAAAGTTACATCGGTAGTAGTCATGACGAGCTTGCGGGAAAATGATTTCGCGGCGTTAAGGGAAAGTATTGAGAAAGAGATATATGCTATGCTAAAATTGAATCGAGGCATCAGGGACATATTAATTAGCTATTTCGATGGAACCCCTATAATTTCACCTAATGACAGTGAAGTATCGTATATCTTATCGGCTGCAGCATCGGCACTTAAAGGGATCGCGGACAAGATATCAAATATGCTGAGGTCTGGTGTATTTGTAAAGCTGATTATTCATTTTGAGAACGAGAAAATCATTGTTCTGACCATAGATAATAAGATAAACGTTCTCTTAAGAGCCACTGTGAATGTTCCTCTCGGCATATTAATCAGAGATGTTTTAAGATTAGCTAACAAAATAAGTAGTCTTATTAATTAGAGAGTGATGAAGATGCAACATAAAGTAATTTTCGTTGGTGAGGGAGGGGTAGGTAAAACATCCTTAATCAGTAAGTACTTAGGAAAAGGCATTAGTGATAAAATAACGCTAGGTGTGGATTTCTTCTCTATAAATCTAGGAGGCATAAGTATAATTGTCTGGGACTTGAGTGGTCAAGAAAGGTTCAGATATTTGATTGATTCCTTTATTCGTGGTGCGAAATTAGCAGTATTTGTTTTTGATTTAACGCGGCCTATCACGCTACTGAGACTTGAAAATTGGCTTGTTATATTGAAAAAATATGTTAATTTAACTAAAGTTATCTTAGTTGGTAATAAGAAGGATCTAGGTATGAGGATAGATGAACAGTTAATTCAAGCTCTGATTGAGAAGATAGATCATAATTATGAATTATTAGCTTATATTGAGACTTCAGCTTACACGGGGGAAAATGTAAATAGACTTTTCGATTTAATTAAAGAGGGATTAAAAGAAACAAAAAGGGTAATAAAAGCCTTGGAGAGTCAATAAATCTCACTTAAAAATTTTGGATGGTTCTATAAAACCACCAAATATCAAAAAATAAATAATCCCAGTAGCAACAATTGTCATGCTAGTAACTAAAGCAAATGAGCTATAAGGAAAATTCTTCACTTTGCCGAGAGATTTTCTGAAAAATAAAATTACTAATAATATGGAAAAAGACGCTAAAGCTAGAGCTTCGTATGGTGATTGTCCTTCTATAGCGGATATGATCAGTGAAAAGCCAAATATTATTCCATTAGGGATGTTGAGGAATAAATAGTTTTTTCCATAAGATGCATTGAGATATCTTATTTCTTCTAACAGGAATAAAAGAAGCATGAAATAAAGAGGGTAATACATGATCTTGTGGCCTAGTACTTCATCTAAGAAATACGCATACGAGATTGTCGAAGTGTCGTAAATACTAGCATGCTTAATAGTCTCATGAATAGCATTAGCAGCCCAATGAAAACCATGACCAATGAAATGTATTACCAAAAATAAGATAAAGAAGTAATCAATTAATGAGTTCTTTTTACCACATATAATAGATCTATAAATTGCATACAACGTTAAACCAATAACAGGAGGATAAAAGATTAAATCTATTAAATCAGGTATCGAAATGATCCATGGAATATAAGTAAAACCAAAAATTATATACGGTAATATAACAATAAAGAAATAACCAATAGAAAGTATCCATAATAATAGATACATTTTATCTTTATGATAATATATTTCAACCCACCTCACAAGATCGCTTATGATACTTCCTCGCTCTTCGTTTTAAATTTCTTAGCTATTGAAATTGCTTCAGCCATAGCTATCGCTTCCTCTGTCTTCTTCACCTCATTTTTAACGCATAAAATAACTTCTCTGTGATGATTATCAAGAAACCCATGCAGGTTGAAAAGAGTCCCTATAAAAATAATTATGAGAA
>JAHQWF010000069.1 GCA_029856055.1 Candidatus Njordarchaeota archaeon
CAGTATAACAATAGGGCCTGATGGAAAACCTAGAATTAAAGAATTTGGTAACGTAAAACCATTTTCATCTGGAGTTATAACAAGAGAAGAGTTTGAACCTTTATCAACGGTTTATTCAGAAGATGATAAAATAAAAGTAATTGTCGATCTTCCAGGAGCTAAGAAAGGGACAATTAAAATTAACGCCTCTGAAAATGATGTAGAAGTCATGGCTGAGGCTGAAGATAGGAAATATTATAAGAAAATAAACCTACCTACAGAAGTAATACCGGAAAGTGCAAAAGCGCGATACAATAATGGTATACTTGAAATAGTCTTTGATAAAAAGAAAAAAGTGGAAAAGCGTCGCGAAATAAAAGTAGAATGAAAATTAGTTTCGTTTCATCTTCTTTTTCCAAAATAAGATAAACAAATATCCATGTCCAATATATATTGAGGTGCCTATATGTCTAAAGATAAATCTGAGAAAAAGAAATCACTATTTTTACGCGTTCTTCCGATGCGAGAAACAGGAGATGTTTACAGAGGAATAGCAAAAATTCACCTTAAAGATATGAAGACCCTTGATGTTCGCCCAGGAGATGTAATCCTGATAATTGGCAACAAAGCAACCGCTGCCAAAGCCTTTCCAGCAAATCCAGCCGATCCTCCAGGAACAATACAAATTGATGGAGTTACTAGAGAAAATGCTGGCGTCAAAACCGATGAATTTGTTGAAGTACGCAAAGCTGAGGCAAAAGAAGCAGAAGAAATAGTCATCGCGCCCATGGAAGAAATTATGTTTGATCCATATACACTAGCTGAATATATGAAAAGAAGATTATTGCATATCCCTGTTACACTAGATGACAGAATCATTGTTAGACAATTCGCTCAGGCATTTCCATTTGCAATTATTGATCATAAACCACGTAATGCAGAAGCAGTAGTTGTGACTGAAAAAACTAAAGTAGTGATACAACCAAGACCCGTCGCAAGGGAAAGAGGAGTTCCTAGAGTGACATGGGAGGATATTGGTGATTTAGAATATGCAAAACAACGCATTCGAGAATTGGTTGAACTTCCATTAAAATACCCCGAGTTATTTAGACGATTAGGAATAGACCCTCCAAAAGGAGTGCTCCTTTATGGGCCTCCAGGAACAGGAAAAACACTACTAGCCAAAGCGGTAGCTAATGAAACAAACGCACACTTTATTGCTATTAACGGCCCAGAAATAATGTCAAAATGGTATGGTGAGAGCGAGAGAAGACTACGAGAAATCTTTGAAGAAGCAAAAAGAAATGCGCCTGCAATAATCTTCATGGATGAAATAGATGCAATAGCACCTAAGCGAGAAGAAGTAGTAGGTGAAGTTGAAAAAAGAGTTGTGGCACAGTTATTAGCACTGATGGATGGTCTCCACGGAAGAGGAAATATAATAGTCATCGGTGCAACAAATAGACCAGACGCGGTTGATCCCGCTTTAAGGAGGCCTGGTAGATTCGATAGAGAAATAGAAATAACTGTACCCAATAAGGAAGCAAGATTAGAGATATTGAAAGTTCACACCAGAGGAGTCCCTCTTGCAGAAGATGTGGATCTAGAGAAGATAGCTGAAGTAACGCATGGTTATACTGGGGCAGATCTAGCAGCTCTTGTACGGGAAGCAGGAATGTCCGCTTTACGGAGAATTTTACCCAGACTCAATCTCGAAGAAAGGCGTTTAGATCCAAAGATCCTAGAGGAACTTCGAGTTACTATGGAAGATTTTAAAGTAGCTTTGCGCGAAATAAAGCCTTCTGGCTTAAGAGAAGTAGCTATAGAAATACCCAATGTACGGTGGAGCGATATCGGGGGGCTAAATGAAGTAAAGAAACGACTACAAGAAATGGTAGAGTGGCCATTACGTTACCGGACTCTCTTTGAATATGCTGGATTAAGACCACCTAAAGGAATATTGCTATACGGGCCTCCAGGAACAGGAAAAACACTACTAGCCAAAGCGGTAGCTACTGAGAGTAATGCTAATTTCATAGCGGTTCGAGGACCCGAGATATTGAGTAAGTGGGTGGGTGAGAGTGAGAGAGCTATCAGAGAAATATTTAGAAAAGCTAGAACATATGCACCTGCAGTAGTATTCTTCGATGAGATAGATGCAATCGCTCCTGCAAGAGGCATAGGTTTCGGAGATTCTCGCGTGACTGAACGAATCGTATCTCAATTACTAACTGAGATGGATGGCATTCAAGATCTTCACGATGTAGTGGTAATTGCTGCGACTAATAGACCTGATTTAATAGATCCAGCATTGCTGCGACCTGGTAGATTTGACAGAATAGTAGAAGTCCCCATGCCCGATGAATCAGCACGTATCGAGATATTTAAAATTCATCTAAGGAAGCATAAAAACGCTCTTGTAGATGATGTAGATCTTTTAGCAAGAGACTTAGCAAAGATAACTGAGGGATTCTCTGGAGCAGATATTGAGGCTATATGTAGAGAAGGCGTCATTAAAGGTTTACGAGAATTCGTTGAAAAAATCACTGATCCAAGAAAGATAAAGGAAGAGCTTGAAAATAATCCTAAGTTCGTAAGAAAAGAACATTTCATTAAAGCGATTGATGAAATGAAAAAGAGGAAAAAGCGTTTTGAGAAACGAGAGGCTCCAGAAGTTCCAATAACTGAATACATATAGACTCCTTACACTTTTTCTCCTAACTCTCTGAACAACTTAACTAATTTTTTGCAACCATCCACAAGTTCTCGATCCGTAATCTCCTGGCTAAAGGGACAATAATCGTCCACACCGCATTTAACTTCTTTGTTTGACTCAACTAATATCACGGGATAAGCCCTACAACCGAGTGGCCTAATTGAATATATTTTGCATGTTCCATCCGTATTAAGGAAAAAACATCTGCCATTTACATTTCTTAATCTCCAATTTTTACCATCAAAGTACAGGAATTCACTTAGCTTGTAACCAGCCTCTAGGATTCTAGTGATATCTCTTAGCGAAATAATCATTTCTGTTTCTAAACAACATTTATAACAATTGTTCTTCAAGCACAATACGCCACTTAGTATGCTCATAATTCACGCCTTGTATTGTTTGATACAATAAATGAGACTTCTTCTGTTATTTTTCTCCCTTCCATACCCCCTCATATTTACCACTACTTCTAGCACTAATGAAAATTATCTGTGCTATTCTAGCATCCTTTCCTAATTTAATCCCATGGGGATTGAATACTTCCATCAGTCCAATACCACGACCCTCGTAACCACTGTCCCATAATGCGCTGTATATGGTTGCCCCCATCCGGAGAAGAGAGGATCTAGGAAGAACTATCCCTACAGCGTTATTCGGAATGCGAACGAATTCGTTATACCGAACAATATACGCACCTTGTTTTAAATACCAGTAGTTTAGTTTTGATTCTAACTCATCATATTCTGGAATTTCTCTTTCCTGCCTAGTTAAAAGTCCCGACCCTTTGAGTGTAAAAATATTACCAACGGTTAAATCGATTCCATTTGGCTGAATTTGATCGCTACTTATATCGGATATCCATCTCAATAATTCCTTACCAGCCCAGATCAATAAAAATCACCGCTAGAAATCATAATTAGACTAAGTATAATGGAATCTGGATTAACGAAAAATGTTTTAGAATTCAAGATACAACCCAGGCTTTCCAGGTAATGCTAATTCAGCTCTAGGAATCTCCTTTTCAACAGCTTCCTCTTCAAATAAAATAACTATATCACCTCCAATCTCGCTCTTGATGTATTTAATAGCTTCATTCAATACCTCATATTCTTGATCACGATTAGGTATAATCTCGGGCAATTCTTCTCTCTTCTTAATGATATCCTTTACAATCCTAATAACTATATCTCTATTGCTCTTAAAATCCTCTAACATCATTAATTCACGGATGATGGATCCGAAATTATATCCATGCTCCTCAATTTTCTGTTTAAGTATGTTGAACAGATTTCTCTTGAATCCACTCGCTACGATTATCCAACATTTCTTAGGTTTCTCCTTCTTCAGAGCTCGAAGAATTTCTTTAATATTCTCAATTGTTTCTAGAACTATATTCTCCAATATTACTGCCTCTTTATCGATTTTCTCTAGTTCAATTTTGGGCCAACTTTGAAGTGATACAAAAGATTCATTACCTAACCGTTCCCATATTTCCTCACATACATGAGGTATAATCGGAGATAACACTATCACCCATTGCGGTAAGATCTTACGTACAGCTAATAGTGCCCTCTCATAACTAGTTCTCTTCTCAAAATAACTCATGTCTTTTAATGTTTCGAAAAACACACTTATTACAAAATCTCTGAATTTAAGATTGTCCATTAGTTCCTCCGCGTTACGTATTCTACTATAAAATCTGCTAATAAACCACCTATCAATCACTTTAATTCCAAAATCATCTTCGACATTTTTCTCTAGTGCCTCGAATGCCAGTGATAAGAACCTTATCAATCTAGACTTTACACTTTGAACCTCTTTTCCTCTCCAATCAAGAATATTATCCAGATCGGCAGCTGAAGCTACATACAACCTGAATAGATCCGAGCTATATTCTTCCGCAATTTGCTTGAGTAGTATCACATTCCCTTTGCTCTTACTCATTTTTCTACCTTCTCTTATCACTAATTCATTCAGAGTAATTTTCCTAGGCCAGTGCTCTTTTCTGAATATTGCTACATGGTGCATGATAAAAAACGTCAAGTGATTCGATATGTGTGGGATTCCAGTGTGCCTCTGATCTAAAGGATACCAATACTCAAATTCTTCTTTCATCCTCTTTAGGACGTCTTTAGGCACTTTTGTTTTATCAGATACTTCTTCTAGAGCATCCCTATCTAGGAAAATATAATCAAAGAACTCTAACGATAATTGCTCTGGCTTTATTCCGTATTTCCTTATGAGGTGCGATATTGTATAGAAAGCCATATACATTGTGGAATCTGATAAGCTTTCTATTACCCATTCTGGATCAAAGGGCAGTTTAGTTCCAAGTCCTCGCTTTCTAGCGCAAGGTCTTTCGTGAAGCCAGTCTACCGTATCAAAGAAAAGTTTTTTGTATTTCTCCGGTATGATCACCATTTGTTTTAACCATTCCCTAGTTTTCTCTTTCCACCACTCTTGTGAATAATCAATGAACCATTGATCATCTATCCTCGCAACTATAATCTTTCCACCCGCCCTACAAAACGCTTTTCTGGATGTTTCATAGATTATCAATGCTTTATTTTCATTGACTAACCAATCCCGCACCCTATCCTTCGCTTCCTTCACAGTTAATCCTGCGAACTGTCCAGCTCTCTCATTCATTACTCCATTATAATACTGCTCTCTATAAACTGTCTTAGTCGCTTCCTCTAACCTTGGGTCATTTTGATTAGTTATATTCATCTTTTTTACAATAATTTCTGCGTGGTGACCTTCTATATTAGGAACCTCAATTATTTTTATTGGCTCAATATCTTTAATCTTCTTTGGGTCCAGTCCATATTCAGCTAGTAAATTCATATTCTTTTTTAATTCAATAAGCGCTACGTAATCATATGGGGCGTCTGATGGCTCCGAATAAACAAATCCTGTGGCGGTATCGGGGTCCACAAAAGTTGCTGGAAGAATAAATAGTTCATTTCCAAGCGGATCAATTGCTTTTTTACCGACGAAATATTTTCCCTCTATTTCTGAAAGTATTTCTACATCTTTATGTTGGTGTATAAATTTCACTACTGCTTCTTTTGATAGGTAATATATCTCCCCTCTAAATCTTATTTTGACATATTTCGCACTAGGGTTAACCCATAAATTCGTAGCACCAAAAATAGTTTCTGGTCGTAGTGTTGATGCAAGTATGTAGCCGTCTTCGAACTCGAATTTTATGGCTACGAACTCTATAATCTCTACTGGGTTAATGTCAGCGTCTTGAATGTCATCTTCTCCCTCTGGCTGTTTATGCAGTAAACAAAAAGTAACAAAGTGGCTACCTCTTTTGAGTAATCCTAGGTCTTTAAGTTTGTGATACTGCCATTCTATGAATTTATTATATATCTTCTCGCTTGTATGAAATTTTCTTCTCCAGTCTATAGAGTAGCCAAGTGAAGTGAAATCAGCACTTATCTTGTTCGCAAAATATGTAGCTACATTGAAAGGATCCTTGAAGGATTCTAATATCTCATCAACCTTGCTATGATCTTTCTCATAAAGAAGTATGTATTCTCTATACATAGATATAGCTTTTGTATCTCCCTTAGAAATTCTATCTGAAATTGCTGCGATTGGCGTACCTGTTATATGAAACGCCATAGGGAAAAGAACATTAAAACCTTTCAGTCTCTTATACCGCGCAATTATATCTCCGATCGTATATGTCCTACCATGCCCTATGTGTAATGGTCCTGATGTATAAGGGTAAGGGACAGTTAGAAAAAACTTTGGTTTATTAACATCAACTCTTGATTCAAATATTCTCGCTTCACTCCATTTCTTCTGCCATTTTTTCTCTATCTCTCGAATCATCCCTAAATTAATCGACATATAGTTTCACCAAAGAGGGTGAGAATCAAACCAATAGATAAGAATCTTCATAGTTTTAAGCATATTTAATAGTATCTTTAGATCTTCAAGGAATAATGCTATCAAAATGATGATGTAACTCTTCCTGTCCATGTAATTTACCATTAAATCATCAAAGTTTTTATCGCCGTGAAAAGTTGTCCATACATGATATTCAGATAATACCAGACTCTTACCTCATTTTAAATTTAGTTTTACGTCATCCACTATATCTCTTTTTAAATTTTGGTGATACATTTTGAACTTAGCTAAACAATTTCCAAATCGATGTCCTAATTGTGGTTCAAATGACTTAGCTTATCTTGAAGATAGAGGTGTTCTAGTGTGCGAAAGATGCGGAATAGTCATCGAGGAAAATACATTATCTCTAGAGGATGAAAGAAGATACTTTTCTTCGCAGGAAATAATGGCATATAAACGTACGACAATTCCTAGATCAAAAGCTATGTTACCTGCAGGTCAGCACATGATACGAATCAAGCATAATAAGGAAAACTTAACTTATAACAGCAGACTACAAAGAGACCTAAATATGTGTAGGGACTGTATAAGAGACTTTGGAAGCAAATTAAAAATTACTGAAACTACAAAACATGAAGCACTTAGATTAGTGGCACGATATATTTCAAGACATCATATAACGAAAGGGGATATTCCCTATTTAGTTTCAGCCTCTATTTTTATAGCTTTGAGAAATAGCGGTAATTATAAACCACTAGATAGATTTTTGCGGGACTTAGGATTATCAAAGAAAAAATTTTCAAAAGTTTATAGAATGCTACGTGAATCTCTACATATTAATGTGAAATTGCCTAATGCAGAGGATTATGTCTATATATTTGCTAAGGAGTTACAGTTATCTAGTACCTGTGTAAAAATCGCAATCAACACCCTTAAAAAAGTAAAGTTGCTTAGGAATATTATGTGTAAAAATGCTGCTAGTTTGGCCGCAGCAGCGATTTATTACGCTTCGACAATTACTGGTGAAAAACGTAGTAGAAGAAGAGTAGCACAGGTCGCATCTACAACTGAGTCAACTATTAAGAGTCGTTATGATGAAATAATCTCTGTCTTGAACTTAAATTCCAGTAGCGAGATGCGGGATATGGGATAGGAATGACTAAGTTAGAGAGACTATGGCAAGTTACTGGGATAGGATTAGGTCTCACTAAACCAGTGTTTTGTGATCTGGATAATGATAATGATAATGAAATAGAAGTAATAACTGAGAACATGTTTGGAGACATAATTTTGGTCTCTGGGGAAATCGGAAAAATAAAAAAGAGGAACAACTTGGTTAAAACTCGTATACGCGATTTAGTTATTAGTGATGCTAATAATGATGGTAATTTGGGATTAGCTATTGCTACTGAATCACCCAATCTTATTGTTGTAAATTCAGGATTAGACCAAATATATTACAATGTTTCTCTACCATCCATACCATTAAAGCTATATCCTATGATTTAGATAAAGATAAACAAATCGAGTTATTAACTGTAGATGTATCTTCTTCAATAAATGTGATTAAAGCAAATAAAATCGTATCAAGATCAGTTTTAAGCAAGCCTATATTCTCTATAAG
>JAHQWF010000012.1 GCA_029856055.1 Candidatus Njordarchaeota archaeon
CATCCCATTCGGCTCCATGAAACCTCATTAAAGCGGCTAAATGTATCACTACCTCTATATCCTTGTCGATTCTCCCTAGGGTTTCTGGTTTCGTTACATCTCCTTTTATTACTTTAACCCCTAGATTTTCAATGTCTCTCGCTTTCTCAGGATTCCTTGCTAGGACAATTACAGAGTAATCGCCCTTAACCAGCTCTTCTACTAGATGCTTACCTATGAAACCTGTTCCTCCAGTCACGAGGACATTGGTCATTAAAATCACCCAAAAGATAATAAATCTCCTTTCCTCAAATAATCTAGTTTTGAACTTAAATGCTTTATTTCTTCTTCTATATCTTTAGCATTTATAGTTACCCAGTGAACATAATCACCATCAATCATGAACTCTAATAACGGGTAATATCCATCCCAACTCTCACCTAATCTAGGTAATGTCACCGTACCAACAACTCTTATATTGCTGAAACCTATTTTAGCTGCCTCCTCCGCGAAATTAAACATTTCTTTATTTGGTATCGCTACTCCCACTGTCTGCAAGTAATCTCTCCAAGTGCCCATCATCTTTATTACATCATAGATATTTTTGATTGGATATACTTTAAATAATCTATTTTGACCGTCTGGAATTAATTTAGATTCATTTAGATAAACAACAGCGAAATTATTTTTCTCGGAGATTAAGACTTCTGCTTTCCCAGTGTTCTCGAGAGCTAAATAATGACTCAAAGTTCTTTTTCTATACCTCTTAAATAAATCAGATTGAGGTACTATCTCAGAGATCCATTGAGCCTCTTCGAACATCATTTCTGCAAACTTCCTAGCTGAACCGTCGCCAGAATCTTCAACAAAGAATCCGAACGCTGGTGAGGAACACATATATCCCTCATATCCAATCCCATCTATAACTGACAAAGCTGCAACCTCCCCTCTAACGAATTCCCTAGATATTACATTTAGACCGAATTTTCCTCCGTGATATGATCCTTTAACTTTAAAGCCTTTTCTTCTCAAGGAATCTACCTTCTCTTTGACAGCTCTAGCGCTCTCAGTACTCCCTACTATACTTACTGCATCAGATTCTCTAAATAACGGGATTTCGATGGTTTCATCGCCACCTCTCCAGGGTAGGACAGCTATAGTCTCAGCTAACTCTCGATTTATCTCTTTTAGCGATTCAGCGAATAAAGGGCCGAATACAGGTTGCTTAGAAGGCGTCTTTATGATCATGCTTGTCTGACCAACCAGCGCTAAGAAAACACCTAATGCCTCTATGAGCCCAGGCACGTTGGAGGGAGTAATGAAAGTAACTAATTTCGGTTTCTTTAGTTGCTTTATTGCTTTGCTGAATTTTATTTTATTGAATATAGATGAGAATCCTCTTAGCCAGACCTCAGCGTCGTCAAGTAAAATAAATTTGCTAAGGACTTCTCTTGGCGGGTTTAGATTTTTGAAAAATTTTACTGTTTCTTTGGTTAGCTTCTTTATAGTACCAAATTGATAGAGAATTATTACTTCTTTGCTTAGACCCGTTAACTGCGGTAGCAAGTCGAGAGCTAACCTAAATCTTTCATAATTTTCATTAATCCATTTATCTCTAAGTTTCTGAACAATCTCGCTAACATCTATATTATCTGTATCCCTATAGATCTCTATGGCTTTATCTTTAACATATTTAGCAATCTTTATTATCTGCTCAGGATCTAATCTAGGAAATAATATTATGTATCTATCTAATGTGATCTCCGTGTACTCAAAGTCACTCTCTAAATCACGTAAGCCATCTGGTATATAATAAGCTTTTAGTTTCCTAGCCATTAACTATCCCTCAAAAGTCCTGGAGAGAACCCCTGCGCATCCGCGTTCCTCCACGCCTTTTAACCTCTCTATTTCTAATATTACTGGTCCATTAAGGTCGTCACTATCACAACCATCCCAATCAATAGTTACCTTGTCTCCAGTAAGGATGAATCCTGGATAAGATAAAGCTGAGGGCTCAATAAATCCAAATCTACCCGTCGTCTTTCCATGCGGTTCTATTGGTTCTAATTGGTCATCGAGCAAAAACGGTTCTATCCATGGAGGAATATGTTTCACGTGGTTGCTAAAGCACTCCATGAAAATTGAGTTACTTTCAGTCATTCCATACAAGTCAGTATATCGATCTGAACTTATGCCTAGAGCTTCCTCCAATAACTTGTTTAACTCTTTTCTATCAATGGCTTTTCTACCCTTGAAACCCCCAGTACTCGATATGATCGAATCCTCATGCAACTTTACATCAATACCATTATCCAATATTCTATTAGCTACATTTGCTAGGATCCACGGGGGCGCTAAATAGATTATTCTTCTATCTTTTAGCTCTTTTAACTTGTTTAGAATCTTTTCCTCTGCCTTTTTTTCTATTCTGGGAAGCATGAATCCGGCTAGTTTACCTATTAATTTTTCCTTGAAATTCTTTATTACTCCTGTTCTTATTCTAACAATATCGGCCTTTAACTCATCAAATGCATAAAATACATTTCCTGGACTTATAGCTTCTGCAACACTTCTTCCATTCCAAGCTATCTGTAAATATGATTTCCCTGGTATTCCTAAAACAAAGTATTCCTTACCCATCTCTAATTTAACATTAGCATTAACTGTAGCAATATATGACTTAATAAGATTATTTTGCGTTAATTTATCTCTAGGCAGAAATGTCATTCTACCTGATGTACCACTACTAAAACCTAAAAGTATCCCTCTTCTATCAAATTCGTATAGCATATCATCTAGGCTCTTAAAGGATCCATCTATAGCTGGGACTTTAATTGATGATACTCCTTGTAACCACTTAACAAATTCCTCCACGTTCTCCTCTGGGAAATCCATGGGGTAGGATTTGAATACTTCAGAAGGGATTAGAACTTGATAGAAGTTTTTCTCATCAATCTCACTTCCAGTGCCGATTGCCTTGCAGTGTTTGTTATAGAATTCGTTGTTTTCGAAATGATATTTATGCGCAGCTTTGATAGCTTTTAACCTCAAATTCTTAACTTCTTTTAAATTAGCTCTATATTGCTCAGGTCTTACTAAATTATCTAGCAAGTTCAATAGCTCTTTCATCTATATCTACCAAGCAAAACACAAGTATAACTACCATTATTTGTGCATAAATATTCTTTTAAAAAAGATTTTGCCCGGAAAGTTGCATTATATAAAAAGGGTTTTGTGGATAAAATTTGTTCTAATAAAAGGAAAAAGATTATTGTTCCAATAAAACGCTTCAGCGAAGTTCGGCCTCATCATTCATTAATGTCAGTGGTGCTAGGGTTCATCACTAATGATCTATTCCTTATTCCTCCATCAATTCCTTGATTTCCTTTCTACCCTCTTCTAACTCTTTAACTTGTTCTTTATCGATTCTTAGTAGCATTTCAAGGAATTCACCAACATGCGTTTTCTCTTCTCTTGCGATGTCTAGTAGGACTTTTCTAATTTTCTCATCTTTAGTGAAATTAGCCATCTGTTCATAGAGATTTATCGCGTCTAGCTCAGCTATTATAGCTGCTCTCAATATCTCTTTATCAATATCTTCTGCCTTAATTTTATCTAATATAATTGGTATCTTCGACAGCATTTATTTACACCATTAAGATTTCTGTTTTTTAACCACGTTTAATATATATTAAAAACTTACTTTGTTCAAGTTTAAGATTAATCTATTTAACTAATCTAACATTAATTTATAGCCGTGAAGTAGATTATATAACGTATCTATAAAAATGTTTTTAGAAAAAATTGAGTTTTTTAAACTTAAATGTGATATTGAGTTAGATGTTGAGCATTAATCATGAAAAAGTTTAAAATAATATTATGTAGAGAATTTATTTGTTCTGCTTTGAGTTCTCCAAAGACTTCTCAAAAAAGTCTCGTGAAGAGAACTCTAATCAAAAGCAGAACGAGGCTTTAAGGCTTTATATTATTGAGTAATTTTGTATCCCCATACGTGTGATTGATTATTTGATGGGGAGCTGGATGGAACCCTATATTTTGTTTATGAATGGGAAATTCTTGAAGAAAATGAAAAAGTCTTTTAAGATAGGTTCTTTAGCAAGAAAACCTTTTAGAGATGTTGCCAAGACAATGGGTTACTCTCCCAAAGAAGTGAATTTAAAGGAAGCTAAAGAATATTTATACAAAGCGAAAATAACTCTTAAGGAAGCAGCAATAGATTTAATACATTCACTCTTCCTTCCAGGAGGTACTTTATTCAATAAAGTTTATCTTACTCAGGAAATGCTTGATCTCGGAGATTTTACATTGCTACACTTCGCAACACTTGTTGGTAAGTTGATTAAGAAAACATATTTTGGTTGCCTAGTTATACCTAAAAACGAGAATGGGTTAAAATCATCAAGGAACTTCTTTAAAACAATAATATCTAGGGTAGCTGAAGAACCAATAAGTGAAGAAGAATGGAAAGAAATTCTACCTGCCAGAGAAAGATTCATTGAACAAAATATTGATGGATCCGACAGGAATCTATGGATCGAAATATCTTCCTGAATACTAAATATATAGAGGTGTCTTATACGCCTTTATTTGGACCAAAAGTTGAGATGAAGATATATACTGATAAGGAGAATTATTTACCCGGAGATGAAATTAAAGCACGAGTATCTATCTTGAGTAATAAGAGGTTTGGGGTGGAAGAGGTAAGGTTAGAGCTAATATGTAGGTCAACGTTAGAATACAATGTAGTTAGAAGATATTCCGCAACATATCCTGAGGACGAGAATCCAGATGAATTCGTTTATGAAAAAAGGACTTTTGAGCTATTTAAGATAAGGGAAAGAATTATGGAGAAAGGGGAAATACCAACGCGAGAAATAAATTTAGAGAAGAATCTTAAAATACCAGCAGATGCCCCACCAACTTTTATTGGGTCTCTAATAAAAACTAATTGGGTAATTAAAGCTGTTGTTAGTAGAGGATTTAAAAGAGATATTGTGGAAGAAAAAACTATAAAGATACTTGGGCAAATAACAGACAACGAATTAATGCAACCACGAGAATTACCATCAGACCTTAAAGATCTATCAATAACTATTAATTTGCCTAAATTCGCTTACGTACTAGGTGAAGTAATTGAAGGAGATATAAATCTGAGACCTCTAAAAAATCTAAAGTTTAATGAAATAAGAGTTGAACTTATTTGTGCTGAGATATTAAATCCATCAAAAATATTACCTGTGAATCCGCCCAGTCTATCTGATTTTCAAGGTGAACACTTCCATAAAATTGCACAAGAATCAATAGCAAGGAACATTGATTTGCGAGAAAATTTAGAACATAAATTCCAATTCCGCTTGAATATCCCGAATATTCAGAAGCCTACATGTGAAACTGATTACTATAAAGTCGATTACTACCTTAAGTTTACTTGCGCGAGAAAATTTAGGGGAGATTTCAACGTTAATATCCCCATAATATTAACTAATAGTACATCCTTATAGCCAGAAAGATATCTAAAAAATATTTGGTTATTTTTACTATCTTATTTTTATTCACATTGCCATTTGATCTTTCTCTGAGCCCCGTGTGCAATAATACATATATCTTAATCCAAGTTTGCTGTATACAGGACAGCTTCCACAGATACATCCTTTCTCTTCAGTAATGCATACGCTCTTTCCGATTTTTGGAAAACAGAACCCTAATTCTTTCTTACCACCTTCTGCGCTACAATTCTTATAACTTGAGCACTTTTCACACATGCAATTGCTTAAAACATAACTCATTTTCTCCTCCATACTTATTTCTCCCATTTCCATTGATATAACCTTGTATTAATAATTAAAAATAAGTTATTATAACTATAAATTTAAATATATGGTTAAAAAAAGAAATAATGAATTAAAACTTATTTGAAGACAGAAATAATATCTCTCAACAATTTCAATCCGTATTCTTTCAAATATATTATATATGTTATTGCTGTGCATAGAGTTAATATAATTAAAGATGGCTCTACGATTATTGATAACCAAAGATTATTATATGGATTAGGTATGTATTCGCCAGGCGGATTAGCTAGCATATAAAGATTGGTGCCTACCATAGCGATGAAGTAACCTATCAAAACTAGCCAAACCACCCATTTCATGAATTTATATTTTTCTATGAAGTTTTCTGACCAGTATATGTATAATATTAGCAATAATACTCCCCAAGACAAAAGTAGTAAGTGCCAATGACCAATATTATATGCTAGCTCAGCCCAATCATATAGTGGATCCCTAAATGCAAGTGGTAGAAACCTTGCTTTTCTTAAGTTTATAGCTACTATAGCTCCAGGTATAGCTACAGCGATCCAAATAGCTATGTTTCCTATTAACAAAGAATGTCTTATGATTTCTTTGTCTACCATGAAGCTGAGGAGTAGTGTTGAAGCTATCAACAATAATGCAGCTGGAGTAATAACTAAGTGAGCGATTCCACCAATGAATGTAACGCTATATGAGGCCAATGCCATAATGAGCTGGCTAACAAAAGATAGATAATACAGATGCCTAGCTGTTATTACCTTAAAAATCTTTTCGTCTTCCTTAACCCCACCAATAGCTAAGGCTAATAGAAATATTAAAGTTAAAGCTATAGCAATCATTGCGTGTTCATGTGACGTTAAAGCTCTCCAAAATATGTTTTCTTCAGCTAGATCTGGATTAAACCTCGAGTTAACAAGCGCTTCTAGGAATTCTTCCCTATAATGCATGTAACTAGAACCTAACCAAGCACCCCATACGGATCCAACTAATAATAATACACCTGACAACCATATATTCCACTCAAGAAGATTTTTTGGTTTGTATTTGGTCAAAATTAATAAACCTATAATGAAAAATATCGTTAGGCCAGCTATGAACGTACCGTGCCAGAAAAAGTTCCTATCGAAGTAATTATATATGATTACACTACTTGCCACGATTACCGTACCGATTAACGCTAAATCTAAAATGATATCTCTAAAAACTTTTTCTAGATAAAGTCCGCTAAATATTATTAGAGTAGCGTAGAGAAATATCACGAATACTGAATGGTACACTAGCGCTATTCTACCGAGATAGAAATTACCGTACTCCTCATTAATTATCTCTGCAGCATTTAGATCGGGGTTATATCTAGATCCTGGTAGTTCAGCCAGTAGTCCTACTGCAACTCTAATTGGTTTCAAGGATGGGGATAATAATATGTAAAAACCTACTACAATTACGAATATTGTGGCTACTAGGAACATGTGCTTTTTTATTCTGTCCATTCAGTGCCACCGAGACAAACTATTTTCCAATCATTATGAAGATTCCTATAGATATTAATATGACAGATATGAATAATAGTGGGTGAAGCAGAAGTATTACTAATTCTAATGGCAGTAATGGCGCACCTGCAGTTATACTAGCTAATGCTAAGCCACCGATCCCTATAACAAGTCCCCCAAGCGTGAATAGTAGATAGCTTGCCCCCATCTTTTAGATAAAACTTCTATTAGTGGCAAGAAAACTATTATTAATCCTGATATTGTGTGAAGAGTTACTTGTGCACCTGTTTTCAGTGCAGGTAATGCTACCTGACCTATTGCTATCAACACAAGCATAAGTATTATGAAGTATAAGTAGTATTTCCATTCAGTCTTCTTGTGTATAAGTAATCCCAGCGCTAGAAAACTAGGATATATTGAGCCAAGATATACAGTGTAAGGTAGAGCTAACGCATCGAGACCCATTATTACTAGAGCAATAGATATTACAAAGAACGCTATGCTTGATATGAGAAATGATAAATACTCTAATTCTCTCTTTCTATAGTATCCATTTATAGTAACTATCAGGTAGATTAGGCTGGATATTAAGGTCACATATTCCATCATTCTTTATCCCTATTTTAGAAAAATTTTTAATTATATCAATGGTATTTGTGTTCAAAGAACATTATGACATATGTCATATTTTAATAAAATGTATATACTCTAAATGTGTAATGTTTGGTGGCTTATTTAAGCCTTATCAAGACCTTTGGTGCCAGTAGTCTAAGCGTAATACATGCAAAGCCAATAAGC
>JAHQWF010000133.1 GCA_029856055.1 Candidatus Njordarchaeota archaeon
TTAGAGATATAGTATCCTAGATAAATTAGCATCAATGACAAGAAAACAATAGCTAGTATTAGTGATCGTTGAGATGAATAATTATCTCTCTGAATCTTGAAAATATCTACTCTAGTGAAATTCGCACTCGGCACTATATATTCTCTAATAACTAAAGACAGCAAATATATAGACAATAATGTGACGACCAAATAAATATAGTTAATAAATGGAAAATCAATTAATGTCACTACATAGTAATTATACAAATAATACAGAATTGCAACTAAGCCAAGGCTAAGTGCGACGACTGACTTATTGACTTTAATTTTAGCAACATCTATAAACTCCCTTTTATCGCTAAGCCCCACAATATTTTTGCTTTTGTATAAAAAATATCTTCCCCAAATTTCATTAACACTAGATGTTAATCCAGAAATCATTTTCGAGAAATAAAATGCAACTAAATAAGTTAATACTAAAGCTGACAATCCAAACAAAATTGAGTCTAAAATTATCAATGATGACATTAATAACGCTAATACAAGCAAAGTGATTTTTTCTGTTTTCGATATCTTTTTTAGATACTTATTAGTGACTATTAGTCCTTCAGCAGATAATAATTCATATGCCTCTTCTCGCACGTTATTAGCCACCACTATTTATTTAATATTAACATCATATTATTACTTTAATTTGATATTTTCTTTTTGTTAAAGATACTGATTTTGATTACTTAAGAGAATTGATTCCTTAGCAATAAAAAATATTATAAGAATTGGTATTCAAGAATATATTAAACATTAGATATTTTTTAAGCAATATCCCGAGAATATGTTCAGTTAAATAATATCCTTTTCTATGGTGAAATTATTGATTGATAAGATTGGTTACATCAAACTAAGAAGCTTATTCAAATTGTTTAATGATTGGATAAAGAAACAAGATATTTCTCTTGAGGAGATTAAAGAGATAGTTAGAATTGAATCTGATATAAAAGCTAAGAAGTACTTAAAGGCTATAGAATGGTTATCTAAGCATGTTAAAATTAATAAAGAAATTAGTTTTGAAGAGTTTAAAGAATCGCTACTTAAATATTTAGATAAAGAATACAATATCTCTAAGATTATCAAAAAAATGGCTGATCAGAAATTAACAGCAAATTATTACAATTTCTTCAAAATCGCCAATGAAATGAAATTAAAAGTAGATAAAAAACTCTCTAAAATACTATTCTCATTAGCCAAGCAACTTGAACTATTGTCAACCCTGAATATTACTGAGTTCACACCATCTCTACGGGATAGAATATTAGTTTACATAAAAAATAGAGGTGAGACGAGAGTATCTAGTATTGAAAATAACTTTCCAGGCTCGGAAAAAACGATCTTAGAACTTTGGAGAAATGGAATAATAGAGATAGATATTCTGGAAGATTTGAGAGATGATATTTCTGGTCTTACTGATTTATCTAAAGTCCCAGTAAATATCATTGAACGTAAACATGATATATTTTCCATTTGGGAGGACCCTATAAGTGGCGAGAAATATGGGACCTTAATTCTTCCTCCGAATGCATTGGTGAGAATTCGTGAGTGACTTAAAACACATACTCAGATTAATTAGTGATATGGAATCAATGAAAAAAGACACCATCAGACATGTATGCGAGAAATGGTTAAAAGGCTTGCCAATCGAATTGCCTATCGATAATATAGAACCTATTATTTTAATGAAGAACAAAATTAGATCTAAACTAAAGCAAGCTTTGAGGATTTTAGATCTTGAAAATTGGGATGGCTTCTTTGCAATTACTGGAGTTGCAGGATCTGGAAAAACACAATTCACTATATGGTTACTGAACAAGATCTCTAAATTAAATAACTTTATTTGCCTATATTTTGATGCTTCTAAACAGGATGTAGACGACGTAGATATTGAATTATCAAAACTACCGCTTAAAGAAATGCCTCGCATCGGTATATTCATAGATAATGTAGATATATTTGTTCTTAAAACTGGTTATTTAGATGAACTTCTACATTTTTTCAACAATCTACTAGATCTAAAAAAGAAGTATAGTAAATATTCTATATCAATTTTCTTTGTAATCACTTTAAATCAATCTACTTGGGTAAGATTTAGCCACTATAATTTTGCGGGCAAAAAAATATCGAGTCACTTCAAATCACTATCGTCTATAAACCTTTCTATCCATGATTTATCAGCATTGAAAAGAGACCTCATCACTAAATTGCTTGGTGCCTACTATTTTTGCTCTGAATCAGAGGAATCAAAAAATAAAATTTCAAAACACGCTTCTTTGATCATAAGATTTTTGCGAACCGTTTATGACGACATACTGAGAGTTGAAGAAAATCTAAAGAGAATAATCATGAAAATGGCTGAGTGTTTAAAAGTTTTCACGGAAAACCTGGATCCGTCTACTTTACAACTAAGTAGGAAAAATTTATTAGAAAAAGGAACTAAAATGCTAAGAGAATACATCAAAAGAAAATTCTCGTTTCAATACGTCAAAGAGCTTAATGACTACTATAATTTGCAAACAAATATGAATATAAAAACTACTAAAGATCTTGATAAAAACCAAATAATTACGTTTAGTATAGAATGTATTTGTGACTCCAGCTCGCTCGAATTTGATATCCCTGTATTATTTTTTTCCGATATAAAGAATCTAGAAAAGAGCTCCCTCAACGACCATAACCAAGATTCAGATCATATCTTTATTGTACTATGCGAGAAAGAGCGTGTTAAACATCTTACTGATGCTTTTATGAAAAAAGACGGGATAAGTGTTTGTATACCGTTGCCTAGGTGGTTTAGGTATCTATATAATCTTAGGTTGGATGGAATAGATTTCTTTCTAAATGATTTAATTTTAATAAACAATTCGCTTAATCTCGCGCTTTATTCAATGATACTTTTATTGTGCTCGCAGATTCCCTTTAAAGAAAGAATAGGGGATGCATTGAAAATGATGATACTTCGTAAAACAGCTGGAGCTTTACTTTTAGTAAAAACCTTCGATTATATCGATTACAAACTATTTTTAGCTCTAGTAGAAAAAGCTATCATTTCAGACTTAGCAATAATGGGTATCAGAATACCTTATGAATATAAATCAGATCTGATTAATTCAATAATCTCTATACTTGAGTCAGAAGGATTTCTAAGAAAAATCGGTGATAACTATCTGTTTTACCGTGGGAAAATGAGCTCAGAGTCGATACTGAAAGTTGCTAAAAAAATATCATATGAACTAGCTTTTAGAATAAAATTCATTTTATAAAGTGCTCATTCCCAATATAAATTTGGTTTTATGAATGGAGCTAATGCGCAAACTAAAGCGTCTTCAAAAGCTTTAGCGCGGTTATAACGCCCATTTGTAAAAAAACCAAAAGCGCCAATTTTATCTCCTATCTCTCTAATTCCACTTATCCTCTCCATAATACTCTCTAATTCCAAGCTCCTATTATTAATTAATTCCTCCCAAATAAATTTTGGAAGAGGCATCGAAACAGTTGAAGCAATACTGAGATGCTGACCATCATATATAGCGACCCAACCTCTAACGAAAACCCCAAAGTTCTGCCTGATTACACCACCCTCTAAACCCACACCAAAATCCGCTTTAAATAATTCAAAGACCTTTTTTGCTCTATTTATTGCCCCTAAAACCATTTCTTCATCAGATAAAGGTTGCGAGTTTATTCCTGAATCAACTTTCTTATATTTTATAATTACTCCATCGAAGAATTTCCTAAAAGCTTTTTCAGTTGCTTCTATTTTAACAGGATTTTCAGACCCCACACCAACTATTACCATGAATTACCCCTTAAAAAGCTGGATAATTCAGTTGATTGCGGGTGCGGTCATTACTTAATTCCCTGACCCCCTTCTCATCATGAATTAATGCATCTAGACAACAAAATTATCAAATCAGTATTAATATGAAGTTAAAGAAAGACTAGTAAATCTTATGCATAACATCCTAAACAAAATTAATATAAGCAAATTCTCCATGAATCATGTGACTTAGAATTTTCAATCTCCTAATGTCATCAATTTCTAATGGATTATGAGATAGAATCACTAGATCAGCTCTTTTCCCGATAGATATTTCTCCCCTAATATCCTCAGAAAAAGCTGCATACGCTGAATTGAAAGTATAAGCTTTAATCGCAGTTAAAACATCTGTTCTAGATTCTTCTACGGGATGATTTACAGCGCTCCATATACCAAAGATGGGGTCAAAAGGCATACAATCACTACCAAAAGATAGAATTAAATCATTATCGATTATTTTTTTGAAAGGATTCATCGCTCTACATCTTTCCTTACCTAATCTTTTTTCGTATAACCCTCCCTGAAATTGCCATTGTCCAACAAAATTAGGTTGCATCGAAAGAATTATACCTAATTTCTTAGCAGCTTTTATGTGCTCATCATAAGCTAACTCAAAATGTTCAATTCTATGTCTCAACTCTTTAGTTATTTTAGCCATCTTCATGGCGTCTAGAACGACATCTATAGCTTTATCACCTATTGCATGCACAGCGAGCTGTAGCTTAGCTTTATCTGCCTTACTAAAAAGTTCCGCTAACTCATCTCTATTTTTTAATAACATTCCCCTATTCCCTGGATCATCTTTATATGGGTCTCGTAATGCCGCAGTCCTAGCGCCAATCGATCCATCTACAAATACCTTAATTCCAGCTACTTTCACAATATCGTTTGCTATCTTGCTAAATCCGCGAGATAGAACTAAATCCATGTATTTATCCAGAATAAATGCATAGAATTGCATTCCAAGCTTTTTGATTCCTGTGACTGTTAGGGCATAAAATAAGGCTGATAAATCGTCTAAACTCATTGTCTCATGACTCATAGAAACTCCATTTTCACCTGCTTTCAAGCTTATTTTAATTAGACCTTTTGATAATGTTTCTAAATTGTATTCTAACTGTTTTGAAGCATACTCTAGTGCATCTTCTACCAATATGCCGCTCGGAGACCCATCTTTTTTCAACCTCAGACCTCTGAGATTTTTGTTCAATTGCAGTCTCGATAGCGCAACAGAATTAATCACAGCTAGGTGACCATCAATTCTACGTATGAAAACAGGATTATTTGGAGAAGCTTCATCTAGATCCATCATAGTTGGGTATCTTTGCTCGTCGCTCCATTTTGATTCATCCCAACCAAATCCAAGAATCCACTTATCTTCTCCTAATTTTTCTGCAACGCTCGAGATGACTCTTTTTAACTCCTTTAAACTACTAACTTCAGATAAATCCAACCATTCAATTCTCTTAGCCATGCTAAATAAATGAGCATGTCCATCTATAAATGATGGAATCACATAGTACTTCCTAGCGTCAATTAATCTGTTATAACTATCTGAGCAATTATTACAAATCTTAACTATTAAACCATTCTTAATGAAGAGCGATGCCCTAGTGAAGCCATACCAGTCTAATAAGAAATTGCTTCTAATGACCAAGGAATCATCATTTGGTATCTTATGACACCTAAAAATTAGTTTTTCTGTCGTACAAATACATAATTGTTTAAAAACAATATTTATTTATCTCTAAATGAATTGATAAATTTCATCTCCGAATAGCTTATAGTGGTGAGAAGCCATGTCCATTGTTGAGAAAAAAAGATTATCTACAGGCTTTGTTAGAGCAGCTGGATATGCTGATAAGCTAAGGAGAACTTTATTGGCTCAAAACAAGGGCGTTATAGCGTCAAACGAAACTGTTCGCATAGCCGCATTAATCAACATGAAGCTCTTCGAAGTACTTAGGGAAAAAAATGTTGAAAAAGGAGATGTAGTCAGAATAATGTTTGATTATGATATAGTAGAAGAAAATGGGAAAAAGACCATAAAGCCTCATTGGGATACTTTTACAATCGAGATTTATAAAAATGCAGGTGTAATTGAGGGGATAACTCCTCCAGAAGAAGTTGAGAGACCTACAGCAGTAGCGGGGGAATGGCGGGAATTTGATTATGATGAAGATCTGTTTACGAAGCTAAAGCTAAAAGCGAATGAAGTTATAAGAATACAGGAAGGATATTCACTAAAGGGCTCTGATTTTGAGGCTGAAGTAATTGGCACAGATAAGATAAGGATCAAATATATTGGCCCTGAAGATAAAGTCAATGACTTCTTCGCCGAGATACTGGGAAGTTAAATAATAATTCATCATTCAATTTTTCTTACTACCTAATGCAGCTTCTAACTAGGAAATGATAACTTTTAAATGCGATTACGATGAGATGTCTTATCTATGACTTGAAAGTAATATTAATGGAGGTAACTTTGAGATGCCGATCAGAGGTAAGGTTGTAAGAAGAGTTTTTGAAAAATCTCCAAAAGGAGATGTTTATCAAGGATTAGTTAGAAAAGTTAGATGGGGGAGAACATACGAATATAAATTAATTCTAAGGGCCGCTTGGCCGGATCCAGATACTTTAAGAAGAATTCTTGATGAAATTAATAGATCTAGGGTTGTGACACCTAACTATCTGGCTCAAAAATACAATATTAAAGTATCTACGGCTAAACGATTACTTGAGGCTTTGAGACAAAAAGGAATCTTGAAACTGGAAGAAGATGCATCTGATGCATCATTAAAGATTTATGTCAGAGCTTAAAATCTCCAAAATATCTTGTAAATCAATCTCCCTTCTTAATTCTTCAATAAATAATTTGACTTTTTCCTTGCGCTTCACCGCTATCTCTCTTCCAATGTTTGTGTTCATAAGCGAATCTAACTTCAGAATTTTCTCATAAAAATGACGCAAGCTAGATGATTTATCACGATTACAAATTGCGTTGTACATAATCCGGCCATTATATCCACCATAAGAGAATACTCTAGCTACGCCGATAAATCCAAGAGCATCAATTTTATCAGCATCTTGCAGTATAGCTGATTCTATAGACGATGGCTTATTTTCGGCTGAGTAACTATGCTCAGTTATTACACTAATTATGAAGTCGCGATCTCTATCACTTATTAATACTTTTCTAGCTAAATCAGCTGAAATCTCAGCATGCTTAACTTTCGATCTATTCTCAAGAAATCGTCCTATATCATGCAATAATGAGGCGATTGCCAAGATTCTTAGAGACGCGTTCAGCTTACATCCAATTATTAGAGATAATTCAAACACTCTGAAACTATGTTCAAGTTCATGTCCTGGTATCTCTTTGAATCCCGTCATATTTAGTGTTTTAATCAATAAATCAGTAAAGTAATCAGTCTCAGTTTTTAACTCACTAGCTTTTTCACAGAATATAGATACCTTATCTATAGCCATGTTAATTCTCTGGATGATCAGATCTCTCACAAAATCAATCTTCTACAGATTTATCCTTTCGTAAATGTGTTTTTATGGTATTTAAAGTTATTAAAGATAGATCTGTACCACAAGTAGTGCATTTATCTGGCACTTTAGTTATGGGATACTCCTCACTACAATTAGGACATGTCACCACAGGAACAACTACTAATTCAAGATCTCTTCGACCAACTACATAGACTTTTTCGCCCTTTTTTATACGCCAGTTCATTGAAAAAGCTCGCCAGATTTCTCCACCAACTTTAATTCGCCCGTTTGGATCAATATCTTCTATAGCAATCCCATTTTTTATTGGCAACTCAATTTCTTTTGCCGGTCCCAAAGCCCTCACTAAATACCATGTTAAAAACAGAAAACCAAAAACTAATGTGGATGATATTAATACTGCTAGGTTTCCAGTTGGATCTGCAAGGAAAGCAAAAAGCGTCGGTATTACAACTAATGGAGCTAGGATTAGCATTGATTTTATCTCTGTTCCGCCAAGAAAAGCTCCGATTAACAAAAATGTAGCAAAAACAATTAGTGTAAGTATTATTGCCATATCGAATGTTATCCCCCCATATTGCTCCAATATCACAGAGAGAAAAAGCATTAATAGTACGACTGGAAAAAATATCTTTATTAACGCCTTAGCTGAAGCCGGATCCATAGTGATTGCTAATGTGATTATAGCCATGTTAA
>JAHQWF010000013.1 GCA_029856055.1 Candidatus Njordarchaeota archaeon
ATAAGTAATTATTCCAGCAAGAATAGCAAAGATTATGGCTGAACCAAAGAGACCGTTTCTCAGAGCAGTATAAGGATTCTTAGCTTTCACAAATATCATTGCTATTATTGATGATATAAGGATAATTGATATGTAGCCTAGAAGATATATTTTGACTTCCATTTTCTTCCAGAGATAGATCTCTTTTGAAGCTGTTGAAAACCCGTATTTCGCCATTATTCTATAGCTCCCTAAATCAATTCTTTTGTCCCTTTTTACAATGGCTTGGTGAAGTATAATTGTTGCTGTACCATTTATGTCCGTATAATCTTTAGCTACAACTTGTCCAGAACAATCATATATAATAATTTCCGCATTTTCAATAGCTTGGAAATCTTGTAAAACATGGACTTTAAGAGTCCATAGAACATGTATTTCTGAGAAATCATCGGCCATAGGAGGCATTTCTAAGATGCAATCAGTTAGATATAGTTTAGAGTTACCGTCAGCATAAGCCACTAAAACATGCGTATCTGTAACATTTGTGATTGATTGACCTACCGACATGACCCTCCAATCGTATATTATTCCACTATAAATGTGTACGCTCCATCCCAACAGTTCATCGTAATAGTGCCATTCATTGAAATCACCACTAGGCAGGCGAACAGTCTCGTTATAATTAAATACAACTTTCGTTAATCCTACATTAACATTGCTCAAACCAATAGTATTTGATTGGAATGGAACTAGAATTCTTAGTTCTGAGTTATAAGCTGTTATGTATGATCCCGCGCCTAGAACGATATATAATACATATGAGTTAGAGATTTCGGTTGCAGAGGCCGCGTCGTTAAGTAAGAATGTGATTTCAGACTTATATAACGTTGCCTTTGTACCGATAAAAGAGACATTAACCATTATGACATTAGTTGATATCAGCGTTATGTCAGGTTTGAACGCGTTATGACCTTTTATTTCAGCCTCTCTATAATATGTCTCTGATATATTTAATTGAACTATGTCAAGGTAGTATCTAAGTGATAAACCGATTCTAGAACCCCTAGAGATAAGCTCAGATCTGTCCATTATATTGATAGCTGAACTAAATGTGTCAGAGATCTGTACTTTTGCAAAATGCATTATACTGATACTCGAGACATTTGATTTGGATATAGTTACATTGGCAAAGCCGCTCACTATTAAGGAGTATTTTATAATATCACTATTAATTAAAGTTATATTCCATGTTTCTTTCTTTATTACACCTGTGAAATCGTTCTCTGTTTTGATAGAGTTAAATGATTCTTCTGTCCTAGAAACAGTGTAAGTTAATCCAATTCTAGATTCCCTAGCTAGGATATTGGAGTGTTGCCCCGGAATAAGATTCCATATGATTGAGTCTGATATTGCTAAGTCACTCCCACCAGCTCTTAGTTTCCCGATGATGGACTTATATACTGCGATTATTGATCTGGAAGACTCTAATTTATTTACTTCGGAATTTTCTAAATTCATGATCGAGTTACTTAGTTCTAAGGTATCTATTATTGTAGTATCTCTTATATTTACTGTAGCTAGAAAAGCTGTCAAGTAAATATGAAGAATCTTTGTATTCGTGATCTCTAATGTAAAACCAGATTCTAGCTCTAGATTTGTTACGTTTTCAGAAATTTCATTTAAATCTATTTTGTTGTTGAAGATTGATAAGTAAATATAATGAATCATTGAATCTGAGATTGTTACCCTAGATTGATCAAATACTTCTGCATAACCATAAATATATGAATTGAAAATAGTTATCTCTGATGTCTCAAAGGCCCCTATGGATATAATATTAGAATTGATGAGAGTTAATTTCGCTTTACCTAGCGTCAAAACATACCAACCGAGAACACTACAATTAATTATGTTTATTTTTAGATATTTATCGGAGACATTACCGAAATTACTCAGGTTTGCTTGCTCAAAGATACCCGTGTATAATCTTAATCTGCTCTCTCCCGAATCGAGTATAATTGATATCATTCCAATACACTTTTGTAGATCTATTTCTGAGTGATAAACGCCGAGTAATCCAAATGAAGCCTCTGTAATAACTGCTTTTGAGTTAATAATGGCAGTTATATTCGTTGCCACCACATTGCTCAATGTTATATTCGACTGGTAATAACCCATGAAATTAAGTATTACAGTATTAACTACACTGATATTTGATTGAATCCCTTCTAGTAAGAATAATTCTGAGTCCTCTATAGTTACGGTACTATTGAAGAAAACTATAATCCAGCTTATTAAGCTGGATTCTATGCTCAGACTCCAGCTCACATCACCTATATTAAGATCGCTCTCGCTTATCTCATCGTAATAACCATTACTGTATTTTAATGGACTATCAAGCACCTTATCATAGACCTCTATCCAAATACTGCACTTTGAACTCCTTATAATTACGTTAGATGAACCTAATGGTGCAATTAGACCGCCCAGAACACTATCCATTACGATGCTTGCTTCCATTACCCCAATTACTTGACTCACTATAGAATCCTTAATCATTAGACTAGACGATCCTAGACCGATTGCAACACCGAGAACTGATTTATATATCTTTGCCACGCTGTATTGAGCAGTTATAACTTGGGATAGGCTAGATAATTTAACGAATGCGGTTGAGTTATCTGTAAGCCTGAGGAACCCTATATCTGATTCCGTCACTTTAATTTTAGATTTATAGAACGCGAATAACCAGTAAATGCTAGACCTAGTAATCGTTATGTTTGAGTCATATATGAGAATGTCCCAGCCTAAGATATAGCTATCAATTATATTAATTCTCCATCCATTATTAATCGAGAAGAAATTCACTAAACCGATTGGTAAATTGCTTATTGAGTACTCCTGATTTATTATGATTAATTCTGGCCAGATAATCGAGTCTAAAACACTAACATTGCTAAAGTCGAATAATCTTGTCCCAAAAGTATTTCTGGATCCAACAATACTGATCGTTGAGCTATTCTTGGCGTAAATCAAAGCGAATCTACTGTCATTAATTCTTATAATTGATTCGTCCGTAGATACTATGCTTAGTATCCTTGATGCATCAATAGTTATGTTAGTTTCACCGAAACTATATATGTAATAGCATAAACTATTATTTATTTTGGCATCGGATGAGCAAAATCGAATCTCTACTAAATAGATATCATCCATGGTTATCTGGGATTTAACTAATTCTAAGTAATTAACATACGATTCGTTAAGGGTGATCACTCCGTTCAGATTAGCTGTTAAAGCTTTCATGTTAGCAGCGAGAAAAGTCACGTTCTGGAGCTCTAAGTAGTTTATCTCATCATTATATAAGTATATTGTAGAGTTATAGCCAAAGAGCTTTGAGAATTCAGATTCATTAACTACAATAGTACTGTTGTATAAGATTAGATTAATGTAATGTAATGTTACATTTTCAGCATTAATATTAAGATCAATTCCAGTTATATTCTCACTTGTTATCTTGAAATTTCTAAGTTCTGGTGATAAATCAATTATTTTGCCGTTCCCCTCACTTATCTCTACCTCTATTCCTAAATTAGAATCTATAAATTCGTAAGAGGTATTATCTTTAATTACAACTTTATTTATTGTTGAATTAAGGACACTTAACGTTGAGTTCTTTGAGGTCACAGAATATAGTTTTGAGTCCTTTATAGTAGTTTTACTATTTGACATATTGAGAATATAGTCAATAATAGAATCGTTAATTAACAAATTATATCCCAAATCATCTAGCGATCCATTGCTATAATAGCCACACACGATACTAATTTCCTTATCAAATTTATCCAGGTTAAATATTACAAGTATACTTGAGTTTATTACGTGTACTTCACCATTATTATCAAGAAGATAAAGGTCATTAATAGATGATCTATTAGCCAGTAGTGATGATCCATTAAATTTAATTGCAATGTCAATTAATACTGATTCATTAGATGTAAAGCTGGAGTTATCTAGAACTATAATTTTTCCTGATCCATATATCTGGGAATTCTTTATGATTATTGAACTGTTTTGTTTCAAGTCTATTTCAGCATCTTTCATTAATATTGTTGAATTTATTATCTCTATAGATCCTTTTTCTAATGTTATATTTCCACTCAATACTACATATGAATCCCTAATCACGATATTTTTACTAGAATCAAGGTAACTAAGATTAAGTGAAGTCTTATTGTTGATTAATCTGGTTTTTATATTTAATGTGGGATCTCCTAGTAAAACAAACTCAGCAACTGTCTTCCAATCTATGTAGTAACCTCCTAGACTAGCCTTTATTGGGTGTGCTTTAATATAACCCGAAATCATCTCAGCCCATGCTTGACCTACGTACGTGTATTTTCCTGATAAAAGGGCTTTAGCAAACATCCAGTTCATTTCTCCAGCTAAACCACTTGTTACGAGGTCACCGATGTAGCCCCAAGCTAATCTTGTAGCTCCAATATAAGCTATAGCTCCTCCATTAGGATTTATTATGAAGGCCTCACCTATGCCATCAACATCAGCGAATCTCCCTGTTAAACACGCCATAGAAAAAATAATTGATGGTCTATATTTATTGATCTGTTTCAATGCAAGATCTAATGTATATGCTTCCCCCATACCGATAATCATCCTATCTGTATCCCCATGTCCAGCATAATTTATGTATCCGTATCCAAAATTTATCCTGTTAATCATGCTTGTCAAGGAAAGATTTCCGGCAGTCTCGAATAATCTTGTAACACTAAAATTACTGGGAATAAATTTCGATATATAGTGAACAAGATACTCGCCTTCAGGAGCACCCATACCAAAAGTATCCGTTCCAATTAATAATGTAGAGTTAAACCAGTTCGATGTTGGTTCGAATGACATTAGTTTGCCTAAGTATGCTTCAGCCTCTGTCTCATTGCTTACAGGTATCCTACCGACAATAACATCTGGTAATCCATCTACAGTGTCGTGATCTAAATCACCCCAAAATCCATCATTGTTGTCGTCCCAATTGTAATCTAGATCCGCGTAATAGAGGTCTGTCTCCACGACAGAACCATCTATACTGTCGTCTGAATCGTAAGCGCCATCAGGAACCCAGACGCATCTAGGAGGAACTTTTTCTCCGTCTCCAAATATTATTACGTATTCTATCCCATATTCATTTACCATGAATTTAATATAGTTTCTTATCTTTTCCTGCAAGTCTCTTCCAATGTAACTTGAGTTAATTTTATTAATAGTTACAGCGACAGTGCTTATACCTGATGAATTCTTGAATCTGGCTAGTTTCAAGGCTTCATGATATAGGTCTTGACTAGTTATTATTACTGCCTTTATCTTCCCATAATTCTGTATATGGATAATTTGTGGCCTAGATCTGTATGATATTTTGAGAATAGCTTTCTTTACATAATTCATTTCGTGGCTAGAAATATATTTAATGGGATAGAATTTAATGACGAGGAATGTGTATCTCTCACCATCTTGTGGATCTATTCCTCTTAGTAACCTATATTCGAAGTATTTTGTTGGATACGGATAATTTAAGTTATCAATATTAGATAATATCTCCTCTATCGCTTTGCTCTCATTGTTCCATAGCAATAACGCTTTAGGGCTTGGCATAATCTCTGAATCGATACTAACGGAATCTATTTCAATACTTCCAAGCTCCACTGATAAATCCTCGATATAATATGGAAGCTTAATAATTGTGATGTTAATCGGTAGTATGGGTTTCCCCTCAGCGATCTCCAATCTAGTTTCAGGTATTATAGGTATAGCATATTTACCTATTAGCCGATCATTCATTATTTCTGGCTCACCAAATATTAACTCTAGAGGAATACTGACTCTCTCAGGTTGCGTTTTACTCTTTATATCACTTGTCTTAAAGAATCTTAATCCTTCTAAACCAGGCGCAAAATCATTATACATTGATTCTTCTTTCTCTTTCGAAGCTAAGCTATCTATTCCAGAAGCATATTTTATGTTATGCGCGTACATCAATAAAGATGATAATAATATAATAAGAACAATAATACTCATTATTTTTTTCAAGAAAAGTCACCTCTACTCATCCAAATATATCTGAGAAACTGGGTGGAAGACTCGCTCCGCTTTCCTGTAACTTCTTAAACCCTCTTCTCTCAAAATATAATCCTACAAGAAACAAGATAAAGCCATAAGTCGTGAATGATTCGAATCCCGGAACCAACACCATCGCGTCCAAAATCCCACTCAATAAGTACAGAATTCCCCCATTCTTTATGTCGCTTAACGCACTCTCAAAATTTCTTTCACTTGTATAACCACTTCTAATTACAAGTCCACCAGCTTCCCCCTCAGCCTCTTGCAAACCAGTAACCTGCTCAATAAATTGCGATCTAATTAATCTAACCGTGAAAATGGAATTTAGCCCGAAAAAAATAAATGCTAAGCCAATAGACACTATAGACCATGTGTTAAGAAACATGATCTTACTTGCAAAATCAGTATTTAATGAATTAATAAATCTCTGAACTTCATCAAATGATATAATTGGGACCCTCATAGCCAAGTCAATCATTTTGTTTCTCAACTCATATACATAATAGGACGATAAAAGATCAAATATCCCCGAGACAAGAAAGAATATGCCTCCCAATAAGTACAGTTTGAATTTACTACCACTTCTAGCAATCGCATAGAATATTAATGCTGATAAAGCGAATCCGGCGAGAAAACTGATTAAGTAAATTAACATTACATTAGAGTAACTTAATAGATAAGACCTTAAGTGACCTAGTTTACCCTCTGTCATGACACTTTCTGACATAGAGTAAGCTATCATGCTAAATGCAATGCTTGTGATCCATAATATTATTATTAGATTCGAGACAATATCTCTTTTACCACGCCTGCCGCTTTCTGTTTGCTTATTTATATTGTCTAGAACTAACTCTGTCACGTTATATCTCCTTTAAGGATTCAACAAGTACTATTGATGAAAATGGATATTAAGTTGTAACTATATTAAAAGTTTTAGATATTTTCCTATAATTTTCTCAGCTATCTCTTTCTCCTCATCAGATAACAAGGAATCACCTGGGTAATTTATTATCTGCTCGTACTCATTAGTTATATTCTTCAAGATATTGTGTAACACAACATTGCTTATATTAGAAATGAAGACACCTGTAACGAAGTAACTTATGTATAAGATAATTTTAAAACGAGAAAATTCAAAAAAGCGCAATAAACCCGATGCTTCCTTTCCACGTGGTTGATCCATCGTCAAAAGGGAAAACATTATTGATTTAGCCACCCCTAAAGCTCGCTCGTACTCCACGTTTAAGCACTTTTCGTAGATAGATATACCATTGTAAGTTAATAAAGCTAGCCCGTATAGATCTACGGGGAGTAAATGGAGATATTGGGGGTTATCTATGTACATGTATACAATTATAAAGAACATCAAGCTTGCATTTAAGGCTTCTAGGTAAGGTAATGAAATCTGAATAAACTCATTCCATGTTCCCACGATAAATAATCCCGGAAATAATAGAACAAAGCTATATAGCATAAAAAGCTTGATGGCTGCCTTTCTTCTCCAACTATATTTTGGCATTGTTTTTAGCAAAATTACCAATTCTAGCCAAACCATTAAAATTAATAATACAGAAATCGTCATTGAACCGGGATATAAGTGTGCTTTTCGAATCAATAAGCTATCTACTTTAATTATCTCGAAGGGACGTACGATTAAAGCAAGTACCTTGAGCGTTGTTAATACGGATAAAACAGTAATTAGCGCTCTAGATGCCTTATCTCTTCTTAATAAATTTAGAAAAATAGCTTCTAAATCAAGAATAAAAACAACTAAAATCAAACCCAAACCATAAAGTAAAAGTGCAAAAAACACGTTTTTAACAAATAAAGCAAAACAATTAGCCATAATAGATATTATTCCGGAAATTATTTGTATTAGTTTTAATTTAAGAGTAAATAAGTTATATCTCCTATAAGCGTCCCATATAAGT
>JAHQWF010000104.1 GCA_029856055.1 Candidatus Njordarchaeota archaeon
GCTTATTTATTCGATTTATTTTTACTTGTCTTAGCCTAGCATTATATTTTGAACTGATAAGGAATTGAATGTATTCTTCAGCCACATTATTTATTGGTTTTTTATTAGAAAAATATCTAGAGAATTCCCACCAGAATTGCTCACCAGTTCCAGTTAATTGATAGCTTGATATGCTGTTAAGAATAATTAATGACAAGAATACATTAGCTCTTTCTAGATGTTTACCTAAGTGAAATAAGGCTATGTACTGTTTATCATACTTTTCCTCGATCCTAAATACATCGCTTATAGTGAATGTTTTTAATAGGCTGCTTAATGCTTTTACTCTATCTTCCCTCAATGTATATCTCACCTAAATTCGATGTCACTATTTTAATAAAACATGGATAGAAAATAAAGAAGATATATTTATATTAAATTACATCGTTATATTAATAACTACTAAAGTTGATTTGAATGCCTTCTGAAAAGTTATTAGAGTTATTAAATAAGGCAATTGCACGTGAATTGCAGGTCGCTATTCAATATATGTGGCAACATGTTCTGTGGCGTGGTGTTAAAGGTTTCTCAGTGAAAGATGAATTAAAGAAAATAGCTATTGTTGAAATGAAGCATGCAGAAGCGATAGCTGAGAGATTAGCGTATTTAGGAGGAATACCTACTACGACTCCATCACCAATTTTCGTTGGTAAAACATTGAGAGAAATGCTGGAGCGAGATGCTAAAGATGAGGAAAATACAATAAAACTATATAAGGAAATAATTAAGGTGGCTCAGGAAGAAGGCGATATCACAACAGCAAGATTGTTCCGTAAGATATTGGAAGATGAGGAAGAGCACCACGATATATTCACTAGTTTATTAGAAGAAGAATAAAAGCATAGAGAATAAATAATCTGAAAACATCTAATCCATTTTCCAAAAAGATATTTCCATAGTGATAAAATAATAAAGTTGTAACTAAATTTAAGAAGGCAAATCGAGATATATTTATCTGGAATAATTATGTTGCTTACAGATTCAGTAATTTGCTGCTAGTAGGGGAAATAAAGAAACGTGAATTCTCCGCATACGCAGTGGGATTCTTGAAGCGCGTGAGCAGACCCATTTATAGAGCAGTTCTTAGCAATAAAAGACTCTATAACACAATGAACTGACCCATAAACTATTTTTTAATAATCTCCTCATTAACAATTTTTCCGTCCCTTAAATAATATATCTTATCTGTCAATCTAGATACAAGTGGATTATGAGTTACAACTATAGCTGTTGCACTTTCCTCAACTATAGCTTCACGAAAAATCTTCATAACTAACTCACTATTCTCAGTATCTAGCTCTCCTGTTGGTTCATCAGCAAGTATTAAGCTTGGTTTATTTGCTAGAGCTCTAGCTATTGCAACTCTCTGTTGCTCACCACCACTTAGCTCACTAGGTCTATGATCCATTCTATCCTCTAATCCAACTAATTTAAGCAAGTATTTAGCTCTCTTTAACCGCTCTTCTCTCGGAACCGAAGCTATAATCATAGGTAATACAACGTTTTCCAAAGCTGTAAGAACTGGAATCAAGTTATGAAATTGAAAAACAAACCCTATCTTCTCTCTTCTCAATCTAGTTAATTCTTTATCTGAAAGCTTAGTTATATCTACTCCATCAATAAGCACTTTCCCTTTGGTTGGTTTATCTAGAGTCCCAATTATATTTAAAAGAGTCGTTTTCCCACTCCCACTTGGCCCCATTATTGATATAAATGCCCTTTTCCCGATCCTTAGGTTCACCCCTCTAAGTGCATGAATCTCCACTCTTCCTAGCCTGTATGTTTTATGCACATCTATTAATTCTACTACAATGCTATTACTCAATCTAGAGACACCTTATACATCTTTAGGACCAATAAAAATTAAATAATTTTTTATTATTAGGATATTAAAATCTTATACATGTGTAATTTTTATTTTACATCGGTGTTAGATTTGGTTATCTCAATGGCTTTCAGAAATATCCGGAGACGAAAATTTAGGACTACTATTACTATTATAGCTATACTTGTCACCGCTATGCTTTATTCATCAATTGGTTCCGCTACAACCGCAATATCCATATCTTCAATCAAGGCGTATACAGATTACGTAGGCGATTTCGACATATTAGTTACAGGCAGTGGGCAAAACTACTTTTTTAACGCGACACCATTTCTGGAGAATATTTCTACCCTAGATTATGTACACGCTGTGTCCCCTAGATTGATCTTTGGCGCTTACGCTGCTGTTGATAATCACTATGTTAGATTATTTGTGATAGGTATAAATATGAGTTATGATAGGGATATAGGTTCTTTTAAGCTAGTTAGAGGTAACTTGACTTTAAACTCGAATTCTTGCGTAATTCTAGATTCAATAGCGACTGCATATAATCTAAGCCTAGGAATGAACCTAACTCTTTATCATTGGTCCTTATCAAGGTCTATAACAGTATCAAACTTAACTATAGCTGGGATCATAGAACAAAAAGGGAAAATCCCAATAGATATGAAGAATGTTTTGTTTGTTTCTCTTGAAACAGCTCAATTAATGTTTCATAGCGAAGGACTTGTAAATATGATTTTTATTAAACTTAGTCCAGATATCATTAATCCATATGACCTAGAAGGAAGTGTTGACAAGATAGTTAGGGTAGGTGAAGAGATACAGGAAATAGTTGGCTTTGATTACCAAGTCACATTAACTAAAGCGCAGATACTTGAGAGGGTAAGCGATGCAATAAGCTTTCAAAAAGCTTTACTCGACACTTTTGCTACTACAGCTTTAATTATGGCAATAATCCTTGTAGTCTTCACAATTACCATGAATCTTAATGAGAGAATTCGTGAGATAGGTATCTTGAGGGCCTTAGGATTTAGGAAAATAAATATATTCGCTTTATTTCTTACAGAAGCATTACTGCTTGGTGGGATTGGTTCTGTAATCGGTGCGTTTTTAGGCATTTTTCTCTCTGATTACTTATTCCTTACACCTATTGGATTCAGGAGATCCATTCTAGGTAGATATATGAGCACAATCACATTTAATCCCCAGGATTTATTGATGAGTATCTTTATAGGCATTTTATCAACTATTGCTGGTGGATTATACCCTGCTTTTTCTGCAACAAGAATAGAGCCGGCGGAAGCTTTATCTCCAGCGGCTAGGAGGGCTAGAGAGATAAATATTATCGAGAAAAAGATAAATCCAGAGTACCCCATAATGAATCTTATTTACATTGGTGCTTCAATGTTCCTGATTTTCTCTCTCTTCATGGTTATTATTCCGCTTCTCAGTTCTACAAATATTCCATCTTTAGTATTCATGGTGCTTTTTCTGATCCTTATTGTCATGCTTGTTAGCTTAGTTTTAGTTTTTTCTGGGGCATTTCCCGTTATAATAGCTGGCTTACGGAGAATATTAAAGTTCTCAAATAAGATATCTATAATCCTGGCAAACATTAATTTATTGAGGCGGAGAAAGCGAACGATAATAGCTTTCTTCATGATGGCTACTGCAGTTTCAGCTCTGTTGCTTATTGGAATAATGACTAAGACCCAGGAGAATAGTTTAACTATGTCTATTAAGGTTAATGCGGGTGCGGATATTGTTATTTATAGTCAAGAAGGCTTGCCTCTGAATGTAACGGAAAACATTTCTAGGATAGATGGTGTTTCTTCTGTCTGTCCAGTTACTAATCCAATTGAAGTCGCAGCTGGAGATATTGTTTTATGGGAGAAAGCATCTGTAAAGCTGTATGGATTGTCACCAGTAGATTACGTAAAGTCAAGTTATGTAGGAGAATTTGTTAGCAACTCGAATGAAGCGTTTAACGGTCTAAAAGAGAATTTAACAGTAGTTATTAGTAGTGGTTTAGCTTCTAAGATAGGTTTAAGCGTTAATGATTACTTAAGAATTGATGTGTTTCATAAAACATTTAAGTTAAGGATTGTTGGGATAATACCCACAGCTCCCGGCTTTAGATTCACAAGATTTTCTGAAAGAGCAAGCGGTAGTGATATATTGGTATCAATAGATACTATGAAAAATATTACGGGATCTAACGTAATGGCCTATAGAATTTTTGTTAGTGTATCTGATAATAACAAATTACAATCAGTTGTCAGTAAGATATCGGATGAATTAAGTGAATCATACGACATACAGATAATTACTACTCAGGACTATATAGATAGAGCGTCAGAAGGGATAGAACAACTAAATAATATACTAAGCACTCTGCTTGATTTCGCGGTTTTTATAGCTGTTTTAGGTCAAATGGCCAGCATAATGACTTCAATAAAGGAGCGGGAATGGGAGATAGGTGTTTTAAGGGCATTGGGTTCAAGCAGAGGACAAGTTACTTCGATTTTTATATTAGAGAGCTTATTATTAACATTACTTGGTTACTTAGCTGGATTCCTTGGTGCATTGATAGCTGCTATGGAATTAAATTACTCTAATACATTAACTAGTGAGATAGTTGTACCAATAAGCATCCCGATAAATCAAGCGATAAATACATTACTAATTATTATAATACCAACAATAATACTAGCTGTCATCGTCTCGTATAACTCAACTAGAAAAAACATTGCAGAAATAATAAGGATAGCGGAGCAGTTATAAAGACAAAATAATAAAGTATTCTTGATTTTCATGAAATTATAAAATAAGTTTAGGTTTGGTGTTTATGTTGTTGCGAGAGATAATATATAAGCCAATTGGTGTGATACACTCACCTTTTAAATCTCCTCATGGAACACCAATACAGCCTTCGGCAGCTTATAACATTGAAGGCGTAGTAGAAATATTTCCAGATTATGTAGATGGTCTTCGAGATCTAGATGGATTCTCGCATATTATTTTGATCTATCATTTTCATCTAGTTAAAGAGTATTCCTTGTTGGTGAAGCCCTATATGGATAACGAACTTCACGGTATATTTGCAACCCGTGCTCCAGCTCGTCCAAATCCCATAGGTATATCTATCGTGAGGCTTAAAAAAATTAATGGAAACAAATTATATGTTCTCGATATAGATATCGTGGATGATACGCCATTACTAGACATTAAGCCGTATGTGCCAGAGTTCGATGTGAGAACGGATGTCCGCAAAATTGGGTGGTTGGAGGAAAATATTAAGAAATTGCCTAGCGTAAGAGATGATGGAAGATTCCTGAGATATTAATAGTGTTTTGGCATTCTACATTAGGAGTATTAGTTTTTAAGAAAGATTATTATAGAAATAGTATCAAAACTTCATCAACTTTCTTATCTTTCTCCAGTTAGCTTCAATAATCTTCAAAACCATCACTATTGTCAGAGAAATGCCTAGTAGTAGTGTTATACCAAAAACAAATCCCATTGAGTCAGAACCTACAAATGGGTTACTAGGATTACTACCACTTTGAGAACCATTATCGGTGTGATCGCCCTCACCATTATTATTTCCATTGCCACTTTCTGGCGGTGGCCCAGTTGGAGGGGGTGGAGGAAGATCTCTAACCTTATATGGAGTATCAAGAACATCTGTCGCGTTTATGTAGTGGAGATCCATGACACAATACTTGTTAGTTGTTGTGTCAGGGTCACGGCCAGGAAAAGCAAAAGCGCCATATTTAAATGGATTCTGAAAGCCCAAGACCCAATCTATTGTCATACTCCTATTAATTATATCTAAGACATTTAGGTAATAAAGCACGGTTAAAACCGTTTCTAAGGTTCCCGGATTATTATCAATTGTACCACCCGTAGTATTGTCATAAACAAGTTTCATAGAGTTGATTAGCTTGTCCCTAGGAACTAGGTATAGTCGGTTAAGCAGATATAGCGTTTTAATAGCTACCCTCGTTTGAACATTCCAGCCAAACTCGCTCTCAAAAACTCCGTAAGTATCGTTATAACACACATAGAAACTCATCACAGCTTGCGCAACTCTATCCTTATCTATCAAATCTAAGGCGTCAAGTATGTAAAGAATATAAACAGCACTCCAGATCTCCGTTATTCCCATTATTTCATTTAAATAACCTTCATCGTAACCAATGTAGAACTTGCCAGTCTTCTCATCGTAAAGAGACATGACAAAATTAATTATCCTCGCACGCTTCTCTTCATCTATGAATTCATCAAGCTTACCTAGATACTTTAAGCAAGCTAACATCTCTCTAGTATCAGATGTAGATATATGGCTGTGCTCGAAATCCCAATTATCGATAATAAAAGGATTAAAAGCCCCCATAGGCGTTCCCTTGTAAGTCCACTCCACCCATAAATGATCCACAAAATACATAAAGAACTCCTCATTAATTAGGTGAGTAGCATTAAGAATATCTAAAACTGTCAAGGCCTCATATGAAGACGGAGTATTACCTCCCTCTTTTGTATTCCAGGGATTCATCCACCTGAAGCCCCCATCAACATGGCTTTGCAGCGAGAGGATAAATTTAATTACTGCCTCCTTCCTCGTTGTATTATACCAAGGTCTGGGCAACGGATTCTTATTTCCCGGAGGATTATTTCTAAACGCTCTGATTTGGTAAATATCCATTGTTGTTACTATTGAAAATGATAATAATAAAAAAATAAGGAGAATGGAGGCATTCCTCATTTTAATCACTTATAATGGACTCCAATTAGGCGGTACATCATACAAATAATAGATATTCATGCTATTATAAGATGTTCTAGCTGCTGATTCTATGTGCGATCCCCATAGTGAGAGATAATATGCGTAAGCTATTAAATCTAATATTATTAGTAATGCGTATGGGTTGTATGTATTCACTTCTATGTCCTGAATTATGTGTATAGCTATCTCAGAAGCAGCGTGATAAACTAAATGAGAAGCACTATGGTATAAATCCGCGTAATCCATCCATCTGTTATAAGTTCTTGTTTTCGCATTTCTAAATATCCTACTTACGTATAATGTGCTTCCAGTAATCATGTTATGAATTAAATCAGCTATAAAATGGGTCGCTAGATCCATCGCGAAAGCTGAATGAACTCTATTCGTAGAGCCTATGAAATATAATGCTCCAGCATAATTTATGAATAGTGCTTTAAAGCTCTTAGTAGAATCTTTTGTTGAAGGATTGTATGCAGAGTAGCATGCATCTATGTAAACAAGTAGTACATTCGTTAATGAATTCTTTCTTATATATACTTTAATGTTTTTCGGTGAATAGTATTTTCTGCTGTTTGTGTTTTTATCCCAGAAATTTATTACTGGTACTCCATTTTCCACTTTTCCATGACCACTATAGTTTATTATTACAGGTAAATTGGTATTAGGTATAATGTTTCTTAGCTGACCAATGAAATCTTGAAATGTAGCGTATTTACCGTATCTAGTTGTATCAGATATAGTTATTGATGCGCCTGAATACTCTCTATAAATATTATCTATGACTTCAGCCTCTAGTCTTATGAAATAGTTTTTCCCTATATCGGAATCCATGACGCTTATAGGGCCATATAGACCACCAGTGTATATAGCTGTTGCCATTATATAGTATGCATTATTTTTCTCTGTGCTCGTTATCGGCGAGATAGTTAAGGTTTTGAGACCTCCTCTATAATCTTCTAAGATTTTCATTAACAAGGTTTGAATATATGGATTAACTTGCTGATACGTGTTATTGTAGCCTTCAACTATTATCATTGCTGATGCTAGAATAAAGATTATTAGGAATGCCCCTTTTTTCAAGGCATCCACACATATACATTTCTCAATTAATATTGATTATATCTTCTTTAAAAAATATCGTTTAAGCAATGTTATAAATATGAATTTTTTTAGGAATAATAAGCAGAGCTTCTTAATACATTTTTATACATGATCTAAACAGAAGAAGTTTTTGATTATTTGAGAAACTTTCTGATCGCATTTGTAATATTGATTCACCAATATCTATTGATATTCTGTTATAC
>JAHQWF010000029.1 GCA_029856055.1 Candidatus Njordarchaeota archaeon
GAATTAGTTATCAAGGGCTTAATGGCTATCAGTAGCAATGTTCCCTTCATGATTAGGACTGCTCAAAAAGAAATGATGAGAGCTATGCTTAACGAGAAAATGGATTTGGTTCAGGGAATCTATGAGAGTTATCGATCGAAATTGTTGAATGGTGACGTAACACCAGATGAATTAGCCTTCAATTTACGTGTTGGTAAGAATTTCTATGAGTATAAGAATAACAGCGCGATAGCTCGGGTGGCAAGGAGATATAGGTTGCGTAAAGATAGTTTGGTAGAAGTGATATATAGTGGAAATAACTTAGTTATGAAATCGAATTACAGAGGTATTTATAACGTGAAGAAGTATCTAGAACTCCTAGATAAAGCTAAACGTGAAATATTTCCAGGTGATTAATGCATTTTGACTTGCTAAAAATATTTAAGCACTCTATTTCTCAAGTTTGCCACTGTGTTTATTCTTCCTGTGCATTAATTTATATTTAGAGTTATCTCTTAGGTAAACGGAGGTCCTGGTGTCGTTGGTAGAATGAAGTGAAGAAAAAAATTAATAGTTCAGAGATTGCTTTGGTTCGTTATCTCATTTGAGAAAACAATAATATATATGTCTCTTTTCATTACCTTACTTGTTGTAACACTAATTTTCTCAGGAATAGAACTGAATTTACAGAACGTGGCTCTCATATTATCATTAAATTATGAACCTAGAAATGAACTTGAATCTTTTGCATTATTATTTACTTTCTTCTTAGAATTATCTCCTATTATGGCTTTTGTTGAGGTTAGGACTTTGTCTTTAGAGGAAAGAGCGGTTAAGTTGGCTAATAGATTAAGAAATCATATCATTTTAGTTGGCTGTGGTCATTTAGGTAGGAGGATCATAGATAGATTGCTTAAGATGGGACTGCAGTTTTCTTTGATAGTGTTACCAAAAGATAGAGATAGCAACGAGACTGTAGTTAAATTGCTTCGAGATGGTATACCCATTATTTTTGGTCATGCCACAATGGAAGATACTTTATTGAAAGCGGGTATAATGAATGCCAAGGCTATTATTATTGCGATTAATAATGATTCGGTTAACATGGTGATTGCAGAGAAGGCGAAAAAATTGAACCCACGAATAAAGACTGTTGTAAGGATTTTTAATGGTTCTTTAGCTAGATTAGCGCAACAAAGTGGTTATGCTGATGAAGTTTTAAGCACTACAGCTATATCAGTGGACACTTATATTGTTGGTGCTTTTCTAAATGTCACTCAAGAAATCAGAACTCCAATAGCTATCAAGGTTACTGATAAAGTTTGGTTCTTAGGTACGAAGGTTAAGGAAATCGAAGAGAGATCAGGAGTTAAGATTCTAGCTATTAGGAGGGATAATAAATGGCTTAGAGTAAAAGATGAGACAAAATTAAAGCTTGGAGACACCGTATTCATATGTAGAGAACCAGAGAACATAAGAAAACTTATTGAAAGTAAAAAGTAATATTCATTTCAATCTAATTAAGTGCTTTAAATCCAAAAACTTAATTTTTGCCTAGACCTACGCGAAAGATTATCAGGCTTAAATATTATTGTAATTAGAATAGTAACAATTAAATTAGACAAAAATAGAAAAGGGAACACTTGATAGGACACATCTTGTTTTATGAAGAAAAGAAAACCAAAAGTATTTAATGCACTATGATTAAGTGTTGATACTGTCAGATTTCCTTCACTAGAATTATAAAGCCATGTTTGCTGAATTGAGATCAAGATCATCATTATTGTGAAATAGAGAAAGTTATGGTAGTTAATCATCATCACGCTATCTTTTACAATGAAATGCGGCCAATGCCAAATAGCAACTAGTAAACCAATTAAAATGCTTGCATGAAGCGCACTAAATTTCTCCTGAAGAGCTGGTAGAGAATAGCCTCTCCATCCTATTTCCTCCCACATATTTTGAAGAAACAAGCTTATTAAAATTGGGATGAATCCCACAAGGACCTTAAAATCAAGGAAATCCTCACTAGAAAATAAATTTAACAAAAGAATTGCTGAAATAGCTATGGCAAACTGAAGAATAATAGGAATAATAAAGTAGATCATAGATGTTTCCCTTTTAATAAATTGTCTAAACAGATTTTTTGATCCATCCACGCCAAATTGCTTTCTCGTTGTGATAAAAGCAGCTATAAATGGTGATGCACCTCCTAAAATAAAGAAGGGTAAACTTAAGATAAATGGAAACATGCCATAAGAGGCTAGCACCCAGGGAATATAGAAGATAGATCCAAGCAATATAGCTAAAGCGAAAAACATTGCTATGTATGTGCAATTGAAATCTTCAGTGTTATTGTTCAACCAACTCCCCTAAAATAGCTTTTGATAAATGTAGTTTTATGTTTATTTAAGTATATGCAATTTTTAATAGTTTATTAATGTAGATGTAATTAATAAGAATTTGCATAACCTGATTTATCAACAAAATTACGAGCTAAGATCAGATAATTCCGCTATTCGCTGACGAAATCCTTACATAGCACTCTTAAGAAAATATTTGTGATAATGAATAGAAATTTTTGTTAGGACAATACACACAAAAATCTAATTAATTATCGATGGTGACAAAATTAATGAATCGCCTCGCAATTATTTTGATTTCATTGTTAATTCTACAACCAATGCAATTTGAATCTAACCCAATTTATAGAGCTAGTAACGGAGACATAGGGATAGGTTCCTGGTTTTACTATATGTCAAACTTCACAGCTGCCGAGAACAGAACATATAATTACACAATAACATACATGTCTGATTACGAGATAACATATAATATTACATCAGTTTACCAGAGCGGATACACGGCTAGAACCATAAAGACTGTTGATTTAAGAGATACCTTCAGGATCGATTTCTGGATAGATATTAATTCTTACGCTGATCAATTAAGGAGGCTGAATAGTACTTCACCAACCATAGAGATTACTGTTAGGACATGGATATATTTTGTTAATGATACCTATATTCACTATCTAGTGAAAACTAGTTCAGCCTATAAGGATATTTTTGATGAAGAAATCATCGTAACGAATCAGTATGGAGTAATAACTTATACATGGATAAACAAGACAGTTGTAACTAAATCAGTCACGACAATCAGATTTACAGAACATAGATTGATAGATTGGAAATACCAGAACATTGAACAACGTGGGGGAGAGAAACCTCCAGAAAACAATTTCATATTAATTGCTACAGCAACAATAAGTATTCTAATAATAGTATTAGCCATGGTCGCTTACTTAAGAAAAGTGAAAAGACATGCTTAATTAAAATTACTACTTATTTTTATTAATGATTAATAATGATATAATTATAATTTCATAACCAAGAGTGTGTTGATTAAATATGCTTGATAAGCAAGAATTTGACAGATGGATCAGGGGCGCTGTTAAGACATTAGAATCTGCTAAAAGGGATTTTATAGCTAGAGATTATAGCTGGGCTTGCTTTAAAGCTCATCAAGCGGCCGAAAAAGCACTAGAAGCCATATTATGGGGCATTGGAAATCCGCAATACGGTCATGTATTGAAGAAACTAGTTGAGAAATTATCTGAGTTGGGATTAAAAATCGAAAGAATGATAATTGATGATTGCATAGAACTAAGCAAATACTATGTAACTACAAGATACCCAGATGTTTGGGGGGAAGGATTACCAGAGGAATTCTTTACCGAGAGGGAAGCAAAAAACGCAATATTAAAGGCTAAGAGAATAGTAGATTGGGTGAATAAAAAATGGAGGGAATTATTAGAGAAAGGGAGAGAGCGAGGTTAGAGGCTATATCAATTGCAAAGAGGTTCCTAAATTGCGTAAAAAAATATGTTGAGGTTGTAGATGCTTATTTAATAGGAAGCTACGCTAGAGGAGACTTTAATGCTTGGAGTGATATTGATATAGTCATAGTAGCTAAGAATTTGCCCGAATCACCGATAGAAAGATTAGATATCATTGATAGATGTATGAGTAGATATCTAAATGTAGAACCTATTTTACTGAATCCCGAAGACTTTAAAAGATTGTTCGAAAAAAGCAATCCTATCGCTACTGAAATAAAGAAATATGGAGTAAAATTGATTTGAGAAATCTAAACTTGAGAGTGAATAGGCATCTCAGTTCTTCTATAATCATTTCTAAGAATATCCCCGCACTCCATCTAACGTATTAAATCTAAGTCTTCATCTCTTTTATTTAGAAAATAACATGTTTTTATATTGATTTAAAATATCATAATTATTAATTTATTTGTAATATTCATATTAATTTTATAATTATTAATTATGATTCAAGGTGCTTATATTGAAATCTGCATCACATAGATTCATTGAGGCAAAGAAAACTGTATCTTATGCTCTGATTATATTAATAGCTCTAACGATATCTAAAATCATCTTCGGGTATTTAACCTCAAGCATAGCTTTATTAGCAGATGGCTTTCACTCGTTATCTGATGTAATAATTGTATTTATTGCTTTTATAGTTGTGAGTATGTTAGCTAAAAAGCCATCTGAGAGATTCCCTTATGGTTACTATAAGCTTGAGGATTTAGGGACACTTATTATTTCATTGATCTTTATTTTTATTGCTTATAATTTGGGATATGAGGCAGTTACAAGAATCCTAAGAGGAACAATAATAAAAACCAGAGCTGATACAGCTTTTGTAGTAGCAATCTTATCTGCTATTATCTCCTTTATTGTTTCCAGGATACAGGAGAAATTAGCTGTTAGGTATGATCTAACTTCACTTAGATTGAATGCTAAAGAAATGAGATATGATGCAATCGCATCTACTTTAGTTGGATTTAGTATTGTTTTAACCCCGATTCTGCTATTGCCCTTAGAGGAACTTGTAACAATTATAATCTCTTTCTTAATTCTGAGAATCGCTGTCATAGGGATAAAGAATTCTATCCTTAATCTGCTAGATGCATGGAGTCATCCTGAGATTTTAGCAAATATTAGAAAGATTGTCTCTAGTTTCAGTGAGGTAAAGAAAGTTAAATCCATTAGAATAAGGAAGGCTGGGCCATTAATATTTGGAGATATTATTATTGGAGTCTCACCTGAACTGAGTATAGATGAAACCCATGAAATCATGAATTCAATAGAATCAAAATTAAGAAAGGAAATACCCAGTTTATCAGATATAGTGATTCATGCCGAACCTGTTGAAAAAAGAGAGATGATAGTTTGCGTCTCAGTAGAAAAAACTAGTAATGATGAATTGGTTATTTCTGATCATTTCGGTAAGGCTCCGTTAATTGCTATCTTTGCAGTAAATAGAAGTGAAAAAAGCTTTAAACTAATATCAACAATGGAGAACAAATTCATTAAGACTCCCAAGCACTCGGGAATAAAACTAGCTAGAGCACTTAGCGGAAAAGGAATTGATGCAGTTATAATAAGGAATATAGGTGAGGCAGCTTTTCTAGCTCTAAAAGCGTTCATGATGTCAGTTTATCGCACAGAATCGAGAAAAATAGAGAGCGCATTAAATGACCTGATTAATGGTAAACTGGAGAAATTATATCACGCTACAAAAGAAGAATAAAATTTAATCAAAAAAAGTATGACTTCTCAGCATTTTTAACTTACCAGAAATCTCTGGCAAAACTAAGCGCTAGCTTCAGTGATTTTTTAGCCTTTTCAGTCAACATGCTTCCATGCCCTGGCAATAAGATATCAAAATTAAACCCTGATAATTTTCTAAGGCTATCTAATAAATTCTTTATACTACCTGTAGGCAAATCTGTTCTGCCAAATAAACCATTAGAAAATAATGTATCACCACTCACGAGTATTTTATATTCAGGTATGTAAAGACAGATGCTCCCTATTGTATGTCCTGGCGTATGTAGAACATGAATGTTAATATTTCCGATTTTTATGATCTCACCATCTTTTACTGATTTTGTTACATGTATTGGCATTATTTCTTTTATGCCAAAAATATTCGCAACTGTGTAGAATGGATCACCGCGCTCCAAATAATCTCTTTCAAGTTCGTGAATCATTAGTTCAAATGAATTATAATACTGCAGACGATATATCGCACCGAAATGATCAAAATGCATGTGTGTAAGTAAAATTTTACCTCTCTTACCCACTAAATCAAGTAATCTAATTGCTTCAATGATACGATCTGCGTTCTCTGGAAGCCCAGGATCTATTATAAGATATTCTTCATTCCCAGTTATTATAATTGTATTTGAACTAAGTTCTAAACCAGTAATAAAGAAAATACTGGAAATGATACGTCGCATTCCCATTTCAAGACCCAGAACTATCCAAGATTCTATTATGATAATTATATTGTGAAATATTATACTTTCTGAGATTTTTAAACAAAAATAAAAAGTTACTTGACATTCAAAATAACTCTATGATGTAAACTGAACCTATTCCGATAAAGAAATAAATTCCTAGTTAAAATTACGTTGTTAACTCTTTATAAATATATACTAAAGTAAACATAGTTTATTCTTAGAAACAAATTTTTACTATAAACTGAGAAAATTATAGCTCAGGTTGATAAGGAGTGAAGGAATATTTTGTGAAAGATATTAATTTAGCAGATAATGGTATGAAAAATATAAATTGGGCTATGAGCCATATGCCTGTACTAGCCCTAATTAGGGATAGATTTCGTAAGGAAAAACCATTCAGTAATTTGAGAATTGGAGCATGCATGCATATTACTAAAGAGACAGCTGTTCTAATGCTAACATTAAGGGATGCTGGAGCAGAAGTTTTTTTATCAGCCAGCAATCCTCTATCAACACAAGATGATGTCGCAGCAGCATTAGCTAGAGAAGGTATCCATGTATATGGTTGGAGAGGGGAGAGCGAAGAAGATTACTTTAAAATGCTGGATATTGTTATTGGGAGCGAACCTAAACTTGTAATTGATGACGGTGGAGATTTAATAGTGAGATTACATGAAAGAAACATTGATTTAGCTAAAATGATAATTGGAGGAACCGAGGAAACGACTACAGGAGTGATCCGAGAGAAAGCTCTGGAGAAAGAAGGCAAACTAGTCTTCCCGATAATAGCTGTAAACAACGCTTTAACAAAGAGATTAATGGATAATAGATATGGTACTGGACAAAGCACAATTCAAGGCATTCTGAATGCCGCTAGCGTATTGATAGCTGGAAAAAACGTTGTGGTAGTCGGCTACGGTTACGTGGGTAGCGGGATAGCTAAGAGGGCGAGAGGCATGGGAGCGAAAGTAATTGTGGTTGAAGCAGATCCCATAAAAGCGCTTGAGGCAGCTTTAGATGGATATGATGTTAAAACAATGAGCGAGGCAGCTGAAATAGGAGATATATTCGTAACGGCGACAGGAGATATAAATGTTATTAGAGGAGAACACATAGAGAAAATGAAGGACGGAACAATACTAGCTAATTCTGGACACTTTAATGTAGAGATAAATATCGGGGATCTAGAAGAATTAAGCATTAGTAAAAGACGTATTAATGAGTTTGTAGAGGAATATACTTTAAAAGATGGTCGAAAAATATATCTACTGGCAGAAGGAAGATTGGTGAATTTAGTTGCTGCTGGGGGGCACCCAAGCGATGTAATGGATGTATCCTTCGCATTACAGGCGTTAAGTATAGAGTATTTACTTAAGAATAGAAATAGATTAGAGAAAAAAGTTTATGATGTGCCAACAGAGATAGATAAAGAGGTAGCAAAACTTAAATTAAAAGCGATGGGAATGAAACTGGAAGAATTAACGGAAGAACAGAAAAAATATCTAAGAAGCTATAAAATTTAATCCAAAAATCGTAAGAAATAAATTTGAGAGAAAGAAGAAATCTATTAATATGTCTAAAAAATTTTAATAGAGAGTTTCCTATTCTTCTCTTATTTTGGAAATTAT